>JAGWJK010001230.1 GCA_028865845.1 Rhizobiaceae bacterium | reverse complement strand
CAACAGTATCCAATTTTCGCTGGTGCGCGGTTTGGCGCTTTCCAGCAGCCTTTGTCTCGGCGACGCGGTTCCATGCGTTCCACCGAACGCACTGCTTCGTCGAGAGAGTGTGACAGCCGATCAATAGGAGGTAACAGGTCATGAAAAGACGTGAATTCCTTACCGGCGGAGCGACAGGTATCGCGGCCCTGTCCGCGCAAACTGCGTTCGCGCAATCGCCGCCAGTGGCGGGCCAGCCGCTCGCACCCACCGACATCGCCTCAGCCGCCGCACGATACCGGGCTCTTTTCGCGAAGGAGTTCGAGCCCGAATACATCGAGAACGTCATCGTTCCGCACTTCCTGGTGAGCGTCTATCACGGCGAGCAACCCATGCTTCCGATGATCGGCGCCGAGCTTACGAAAGAGAACGCCCTGCCGAATGATCTATGGGGCCTCCTAAGCGAGAGCTGGCGCCCGGCCCCCGAGGATGGGGTAACCGTATTCCTCCAGGGTCTTGAGAAGCGCGGTCCGGACAATCGCCGCAAGCGCATCTACATGACAGCGGTTACCCCTGATCTCTATGGCGACAACTACAGGGAAAAGGTCGAACACTTCTTCGATGACCTCATGTCCGATGCCAATGCCGGCAAGCCGTTGATGCGACCCTACCTCAACGGATACTGGGACCTCTACTGGGATCTCCATCTCGGCGTGAAGGGCGACGATATTCCGGATCGCGTCCGCGAGATCGGCGAAAGCTTCAATACCGTTCTCGCCTATCGCGATCCGACACAGAGGATCGTCTACGAGAACTACATGATCGTCCGCTCGCACCTCGACTTCCTCAAATCCTGGATCGACGAAAAGATCACGGTGATCAAGGAAGGAAAAATGCCGGGCGGCGAAAAAACCTTCGCCTGGTTCTGGATCAAGAACGCCGGCGATGGCGAATATTTCAGTCCGAAGGACGTTGTGTTCGAATGCTTCCACAACTTCGTGGCTTTCAGCCAGTGGGGCAACACGCTCTACAACATCATGACGACACTCGGCCGTGACACCGGCGACCCGGCTGCCAAGGACTGGTTCCGGAAGACGATGCAAGGTGATTTCGACGGTACCGATGGCTCCGCCTTTACGCCCCTGGAACGGTTCACCATGGAGCTGTTTCGGACGATCTCCCCGAACGGAGGAAGCATATCGGCACTGACGGAGACCCGCCCGCCGGCCTTCGAGCGGTTCGGCTACGTCGTCAGCCCGCACACCTCCACGAGCCATAGCCCGGTTCTCTGGAAAAATCCCGGCACCTTTGATCCCTCGCGCTACGAGAAAGCGCCCACCAGCGAGGAAGCGGACGAGGCCAAGGCTCAGTCCATGGGCTTTGCCAAGTGTCCGTTCGATCCGACGACCTTCGACCTTCAGGACGGGAGAAAAGGGGCGATGCACAACAGCGCATTCGGCACCGTCTTCGGAGTCGTCGACGGCAAGCCGCTTCCCGTTTGCGATTATGCCGGCTTCGCGCCGTTCGGGTTCGGCTACCGCCGCTGTCCGGGCGAACAGCTGACCATCCAGGTCTTCGAGACTTTTTTGCGAAAGGCGTGGAAGGACAAGCTGGAATTCGTGAAGCTCGACATCGTCAATCCGGTGCCGCTACCCATTGGGCCGACAACTGTCATTGGCGATGATATGGGCTTCGTCCGCGCTTGAGCCGGATCATCGCCACTCATGAGATGAAGATGTGTGGCGGACAGGTTGAAAGCAGCGGCGGTGCGGATTGCCGTGCC
>JAGWJK010001229.1 GCA_028865845.1 Rhizobiaceae bacterium | reverse complement strand
CGGCTCCGCTTTCCTTCACGACCATGGGCATGGGCATCGGCGCGCTCGGTCTCATCATCCTATCCGGTCTGCGCGCCGATTTCGCGCCGGTTGCGGCATTCGGCGCGGCCCAATGGCTGGCGAGCCTTTATCTGGGCATCTTCGGCGCAGCCTTCATTTTCTTTCTCTGGGCGTATGCACTCGGCCGCACGTCCCCGACCCGCGTGGCAATTTCCGTTACCGTCAATCCGGTAACGGCCTCGTTGGTCGGAGCCGTTCTCCTCGGGGAACCCCTCCGATGGAATCTCATCGCCGGCATCGTCAACGTATTCGTCGGAATCTGGGTGGCGACGATGTCGTGATCGAGATCGGCTGCGCACGAAAGCTGCGCAGCCAAGACCCGATATCGGGTTTGCATTTTCCTCAATCACCACTGAAGCCGGACTGCGGCTCCGTCTTGGCGGTAAGATAGAGCTCCGTGACATACGGGATTTGTAGCAAGCCCGAGGCGTTTGCGTATTTTTCGCAATAGCCGCGAATGGATTGCACGGTCCCGTCCTCGCCGATCTGCGATATGGCGGCTTGGACCTGTGTCGAGGATTTGGCCATGGTGACGAAGTCGTCGACCGTCATCTCGCGTGTCCAGGTGAATTGGCTGGCAACGACATTGCCGAACAGTCGGAACAGTTCCTGCGCATAGGGATGATCGCGATAGAAGCGCGAATAGCGGCTGCCATCGCCTCTGACGGCGTGGGTCTCGAGAAATGTCTCGTGCTCCTCGAGAAGGCCGGATCTCTGCCAGTCGCGATTGTTTTCAAACACGGCGAGAACACCACCTGGGCGGAGAACGCGGGCGACTTCCGCGTAAAACTTCGGCCGGTCGAACCATTGGATTGCCTGTCCTGTCGTCACCATCGACGCCTCTTCATCCCCGAGTTTCAGATCGTCGGCCGCACCGGCAATAAAGGTGGTGTCCAGGCCCGCAGGAGTTGCGGCCATCGCCTGCGCGCGCATATCGGCATTGGGTTCGATGCCGACCGCAGCAGTGCCCGAGGGCAGGGCGCTCAGGATTGCGAAGGTCGAAATGCCGGTCCCCGCGCCGACATCGACGACGGTTGCTCCCGGTCCCAGGATATCGCCCGCAAACGCAGCGATCGCTTTTGCCATTTCGGCCGGATAGGTCGGCCGCGCCTTGCGATAATCGCTGGCAAGCCCCGTATAAGCGCGATCCTGAACGTTCTGCATGGGATATTTCCTTTCTTAGGTCCTAGGGTATGAGGCAGGTCTTCACCGCAGGCGCGCATCCATGATGTCGCGCAGCCAGTCGCCGAGGAGGCTGATGGACAGCGTGGTGAGCACGATGACGGCGCCGGGAGCAGCAGCCATCCACCACGCCAGAACCAGATAGTTGCGGCTTTCGTTGATCAGCAGGCCGAGCGAGGTGAGCGGCGGCTGCACGCCAAGCCCGAGGAAGCTGAGCCCGGTTTCCAGCAGGATGACTTCCGGGAAATTCAGCGTCATCTGCACGATCAGGGCGCCGACGATATTCGGCAGGATATGGCTGACATAGATGCGCCAGGAGCCGGCTCCAAGCACCCTGAGAGCGCTCGCATAGCCGACCGTCTCGGCGTCGAGAACGAGCCCGCGCGCCAAGCGGGCATAGCGCTCCCAGCCGGCGAAACCGACGATGATCGCAAGCAGCCAGAAGCCCTTGCCGAAGAAGGCGACGACGGTGATGGCGAAGATGATGAAGGGAAGCGAGGCCTGAATATCGACCAGCATCATGATCGCC
>JAGWJK010000136.1 GCA_028865845.1 Rhizobiaceae bacterium | reverse complement strand
CAGGACACTGGCGGCAAAGGGATTGATCAACGCTCTTCCCAAGGTCGGCACGCGCATTTCCCCTCGATCCGAGTGGCAAATTCTGGACCCCGATATCCTGGCCTGGCATTTCGAACTCGGAGCGAGCGACGAGTTTATTCACAATCTTTTCGAACTGCGAAAGATCGTTGAGCCGAGCGCAGCTGCCCTCCTTGCGAGGCGGAGAACCGACCAGCAATTGTCAGATCTCGCTGACTCCCTTGCCAGAATGGCCGGCATCAATCCCCGCACAGGAGGCTGGCTGAACGCCATCATCGAGTTCCATAAGAATATCCTACTCAACTGCGGAAATGAGGCGGTCGCGTCGCTCTGGCCTGCGATCCAGACGACGTTACGCTGGTCTGTGAAGTTGCAGGTGATGCTCCCAACCTTAACACACGACCATGATCCGGTCGGTGACCACGCCAAAGTGTTTGAGAAAATCGCGTCTCAAAATGCCGAAGGAGCGCTCCAGGAGATGGCTATGCTGGTGGACAGTTCGCTCGCAGACACGATCACCAACATTCGTCGGATCAACGCGTCGAGAGCGGCAAGTTAGTTGTCGGGTGTCGCAGGCGTCGAAAATTTGACAAGACTTCGCGGTTGCCCTTGTTCTCCGCGAACATGGGTAAGCGGGGGACTGTCGACAAACTGGGCTCCCGTAGTGAGGACGGAAAGGCCGATCCCTGTCAGCACAGGCGTTTTTTGAGATGCGCTGAGACTATAGCCTGACCACAACATCCAGGCGGCTATAAAGTCAGACACCAGAACTCCGGAGAAGCCCGCGAGGAACGGAATGGACGCGTAGAAACCGGTCTTGATGAAATCAAGGTGGCGGTACTGAAGAAGATAGCGACGCGGGCGTGAAGTTTAAGCGGCTAAAAGCCGAGATAGCGAACGCTTGACGGCACGCAGCAGGCGTATCCCTGCCGTCATAGCGGACCGCTGCGCCAAAGTCACCCTTCTCTGCCAAGGATGTGGCCGTCTTAATCATATCGAAAGAGGCCGCTCATGGCCGCTCGTGGGCAATCGATACCACGGCCTCGCTTCAGCTGTGTGAGTAGAGATCCGCTGCCTGTCGCGTGACCAAATCACGCGGTCGCAAGTTCGATTCTCTTCAAGAGCAACCAGTGATTGCGAATGCCGTTAAAACTTTGCATCCCGGATTCCTCCGGGATGCTTCGACGACATCAATGATAGATGGCACAAATTCGCCATGATCGATACGTCAGCACCATCCATGTGTGCGACGCCACGTTAATCCTAGACATTGCTTGCCGCAGCTTCGCCGGGAAGCAGCGCTATCTCAGCTCACATCTGTCCTGCACTGATGCAGAGGGCATCAACGATCCTAACATCGCCGCTTCCCTTGCGGACGACAATCGGGTTGATGTCGCATGCGATCATCGCGCCTTCGAGATCGCTCGCAAGCTGAGCGAGCTTTACGACGACATCGACCAGCCGGCTCATGTCGGTTTTAGGGATAAGGTTGCGATAGCCGCCAAGCACCTTGGCAAGCTTTGTTTCTTGCAGCATTTCCCAAGCCGTTTCGGCATCGAAAGGTGCAAGTTTCGCTGCCCTGTCCGCCAGCAACTCAACCAGCGTCCCGCCGCTGCCGGCGATCACCAGCGAACCGAATGGCGACGCCTGCATGAAGCCGGCCATCGCTTCGACCCCATCGGTGATCTGTTCCTGCAACTCGTATCCGTCAATAACGGCATTCGGCGTGAATTTTTCGACGCTCTCGCGGATGGATGTGATCGCCTTTCGAAGCGACGTTTCATCCATGACATCGAGTACGACCCCGCCGACATCCGAGCGGTGCTGGATATCCCGCGAGGCGACTTTGACGACGAGCGGATAACCGATCGACTGCGCCTGTGCGATCGCATCGTCGACATCGGTCGCCACACTGGAACGCACGACCGGCAGTCCGTATCGACACAAGATGTCGAAGCTCATTTCCGGGCTGAGTGGACCGGAGATGTTTGCGAGTTCCGCCCGGATGCGCGGGGCATCCGCGTTGAAATAATCGCGGCCGGCTCCTCTGGCTTCTGCCCATTTTCCGGCCGGTCCCGGCCGACCCAAGCGGAGCGAACCGACCGCGCGCAGGCCGGGTGTCAATCCGCGTATGAGGGGTATCTGCGCCTCGGCCAGAAGTTTGCGTACGCCGGGATCGACGTTTTCCGAGGTCGGCGAAACCAGGACCATAGGTTTTTTCGCCTTTCGCCCCGCCTCGGCGTAGACGTTGAGGATGCCCATGTAATTTTCGAGCGTTGCCGGGTTGAGGCTCTCCTGCGTGTCCTGCAAGGCAACGACGACACCGACGTTTTCATCGTCGAATACGGCGGCGATTGCCGCTGGCGAATTGCGGTCTTCGACGTTGACCGTCGCGCCGAAATCGATCGGATTGTGGCCGGTGGAACCCGGCAGGGCCTTCAGTATTCGCCGCTGCGTCGTCTCGGTAAACGCTGCGACGCCGATACCATTCATCTCCGCGATGTCGCAGGCGAGTGCCGTCTGGCCGCCGGAAATGCCGATGATGCCGATATCGCTGCCGCCGACCATCTTGCGGGCGACCGCCGAGCATTCGAGTGCCGCGATCAGTTCGTCGTAGTCCGAAACAGTGGCAATGTTGGTGGAGGCGAAAAAGTCGTCATAGGCGTCGCTGCTGCTGACCAACGCGCCGGTGTGAGCTTGTGTAGCGGCAAGCCCCGCGGCCGTGCGACCGACCTTCAGAAAGATCAGCGATTTGCCGGCTGCATGGACGGCCTCTGCCGCAAGCGCCAGCGCAACCGGATCCTTGACGGATTCTGCGACGACGCCTATGGTCGTCGTGGCATCGTCATCCGCCAGCCAGCGGATATAGTCGGCAGCGCCGACATGAAATTCGCTGCCCATGGTCACGACCTTGGACAAGCCGATCATGGTCGAGTTCATGACCGAGATCGCAGCGGAGCCTGATTGCGCCACGAGCGCCACCTTGCCCGGTCGCAAGCGCTTGGACGGACGGGACGGGTAAAGCGGCACGGCATCGGTGAAATTGACGAGGCCCATGCAGTTCGGCCCGTGGACGATCAAGCGGCTGGTGCGGCCCATATCGCGGATCGAACGTTCCTCGGCCTGCGAGAAACCGTTGGTGAAAACGATCGCGGAGCGAACTGGGCTATTTTCGAGCTCCATTAGGATCGAGTTTACCTGGGCGGCGGGGATAGCAACGATTGCGACGTCGGTATCCGGCGGCAGCGCCGCAACCGAATTGACCGCCGATAGGCCGTCTATTTCGCTGGCCTGCGGATGCACCGGCAGGATGGAGCCACGGTAGCCCCAGTCTTTCAGGTTGCCGATGACAACGTTGCCCTGCGTCATGCGTTTCGCAGAGGCACCGATGACGGCCACGGCGTTGGGCCGCAGCATAGATGTGACATCGATATGCAAATGATTATCCTTTGTCCTCGTGCCGGCCGCCACGCGGTGCTGGCCGCGCGGCGGAGCGGTAACGCTAGACTGTTGAACTATTGCTGACCGGCCGGAAGCCAGGCTTCCGCCCAGTTGGGATGGGTGTTGAAGGAGACGTTGAACTGTGCGTCCAACCCCTTGAGGTTGGTCGTCACCGCCTCGTAGGACTGCGCGTTGGTCAACTGGATCTGGTTGAGGTCACGCGCGACGATTTCCGCGTATTTCTTGTAGAGAGCACGCTGTTGGTCTGCCGGTGCGGCGGCGGCGGCAAGCGCAACCGCGTCGAATTCCGGGTTGCAGTAGCCGGTCGGGTTGGCGAAGGGGACGCTGCCTTGGTTGCAGACGAAGCTGCGATCGACACCCAGCACCGGATTGGTGCGGCCGGTAAGCGAAATCACCGAAGCGTCGAAATCGTGCTGCTTGTAGACCTTGTCGGTCCAGATCTGCAGCTCGAGTGCCGAAAGCTTGACGTCGATGCCGATCGCCGACCATTGCGACTGCACGACTTGGGCGACCTGCTCATACGGCGGCACCGCGATGACCGCGAGATCGATGCTGAACCGCTTGCCGTCCTTGAGCGGATAGCCTGCTTCGTCAAGCAGCTTGCCGGCTGCTACCGGATCGAACGGATAAAGCTTGCTGTAGTCGATCGACGGGTCGTTCAACTGCGTGAACTGGCTCGGGATCGCGTTCACTACCGTCGATGCGAGCCCCTGGTAGACATCCTGGGCAACGCGATTGCGGTCAATTGCCTGGAACAATGCCTGGCGAACCTTCACATTGGCGAGCGGCTCCCGCGTGATGTTGAAATCGACGACAGCGGTTTCAGGCGCGTTGTTGACGATCTGTTCGACCTTGATCTTTCCGCTCTTGGCTGCGTCTTGCGTTGCCTTGACCTGTGAGACCTCCGGCTGGAACCAGTTGATCTCGCCGTTGACAATGGCATTCAGGCGCTGCTGCGAATTCGGGATGAGCGCGAAGACGACCGAATCGAGATAGGGCTTGCCCTTGTCCCAGTAATTGTCGTTGCGCACGAAGGTAATTGACTGGCCGCTCTGCCAGCTGTCGAACTTGAACGGGCCGAGACCGACCGGGGCGAGGTTCGCGGGGTTGGTCGCGACGTCTTTCCCGTCATAGACGTGTTTCGGCATCAGTGGAAAAACTTCCTTGTCGAACAGGTCGAGCGTAGCCGTCAGCGGCTGTTTCAGCTTCAGCACGAAAGTTGTTTCGTCGGGCGCGGAGGCTTCTTCGACCAGCGGCATCAGCTTGGTCAGGTAGGTGTTGAACTTGCCGAAGGTGTTGAGCGTGAAGACTACGTCCTCAGCCGTGAACGGCTGGCCGTCCGACCATTTGACGCCAGGCCGCAGCTTGAAAGTGTAGGTCTTCCCATCGTTGGAGGTTTCCCAAGAGGTTGCCAGGCGCGGCAGCCGCTTGCCGTCGCGATCGTAGGCCATCAGGCCGTCGGCCCAAACGTCTGCGGCAAACAAGGCCGGGGTCGACGAGGTAAGCTGGGTGTTAAGCGATGGGATCGTGGTTGCGGCGAGCGCGGCAATGACGGTCCCGCCATTTACAGGCGTACCGTCGTCAGCGGCTGCGGAAAAAGCGAACGCGCTGATGCCGGCAGCTAGTGCGATGGCCGTGAGCCGCACGGCCGATCGGAATGATCTTGCATGGAACGTCATTGTCACAATCTCTCTCCCTTATTTGAACCTGTTAAAATTCCGCCGTGACGGGCCGAAGCGGGTTTGGCGTTATCGACTGCGAGCTGAGCCGCGAGTTCCTCGGCACGATGACAGGCAGATTGCGTGGACCCGCCACCGATCGGCCGGAGATGCGGCTCCTTTTCAGTGCAGATCTGGATTGCGTGGGGACAACGGTCGCTAAAGCTGCAGCCGCCCGCCGACGGCAAGCCACGCACCGGCGGTGTGCGGTTTTCGACGGAGTTGCGGATGCGTCCGAGCCGTGGATCAGGCAATAACCGCGCATCAAGCAGCAGCCGTGTGTAGGGATGCGTCGGGCTCTGATAGACATCGTCACCGATCTCCACGACACGGCCGCGATACATGACCGCGGTTCGATCGGCGATCGAGCGCATCGCAGCGAGATCATGGCTGATGACGACAAAGCCGACGCCAGTCCGTTTGCGCAGATCGATCATCAGTTGCAGCACCTGCGCCTGGATCGACACGTCAAGACTGGACAGAGGTTCGTCGGCGATGATCACTTTCGGTTCGAGCATCATCGCCCGGGCGATTGCGATGCGTTGTTGCTGGCCGCCGGACAGTTGATGCGGATAGCGACTGAGATATTCGTCGGCCGGCACCAGCCCTACGAATTCCAGCTGCCGGGCAGCGAATGCTCGTTGCTCCGATAGAGGGACCAAGTCGTGGCGACGGATGATATAGCCAAGCATCTGCTCCACCGTCATCCGCGGGTTTAAGGACGATGCAGGGTCCTGGAAGACGGCTTGCACCTGGCGACGGTATTCGCGGGTACGCTGCTTTCCAAGCTGTGCCAGTGGAAGACCGTAGAATGTGACGTTGCCGGTCGAGGGTGGCTGGAGCATCAGCAGGAGTTTTGCCAGAGTGCTTTTGCCGGAGCCGGATTCGCCGACAACGGCGAGAGTTTCGCCTTCGTGGATCTCCAGGTTCACGTCGATCACCGCGCGGACGGTGGTCGCGCCCCATCCATTGGCGTTACGGCCCTTGTAGCTGCGGCTGACGTTCTGGAGACTGAGGACCGGCTCGCTCATGCATGGCTCTCCGTGGCGGCAAGCCGATGCTGGCTCAGGCTGACCAGGCGCGCGGAATAGGGATGCTGCGGGCGTTCGAAGAGATCGACGGTCGTCGCCGTTTCGATAATCTTGCCGGTCTGCATCACATAGACGCGGTCGCACATCTCGGCGACAACGCCGAGATCATGGGTGACGATGACGACCGCCATATTGCGGCTCTTGTGCAGGCGGTAAAGCGTCTCCAGGACCTGGAGCTGAACGGTGGCATCGAGTGCTGTGGTGGGTTCGTCGGCAAACAATAGTTTCGGATCGCTGGCCAGTGCGATGGCGATGATCACCCTCTGGCGCATGCCACCCGACAGTTCGTGTGGAAAGCGCCGCGCCACGCCTGCTGGATCGGGGAAGCCGACCTCATCAAGCAATTCGTGGACACGTGCCGTGTCGGATGTTCGGCCACGGGGAGAAAGGGCTTCGGCGATCTGCCGTCCGACGCGCTGAGTCGGATTGAGATATCCGAGTGGGTCCTGAAAGATCATCGAGAAGCCATCGGAACGACGAAGGGCGCGTAGCTCGCGGTCAGGCATCGACAGGATGTCGCGACCATCGAAAACGACCTCGCCGGAGATGCGGTCTAGGCGCAGGTTCGGCATCAGGCGCGAAATGACCCGGATAAGGGTACTCTTACCCGATCCGGATTCGCCGACGATACCGACGCATTCGTTGGCATCGACCTTGAAATCGACGCCATCGACCGCGCGGATGAGATGGTTCACGACGCGAAAGTGAACTGCCAGATTGCGTACCGTCAGCAGGCCTGCCTGGTCGATCATTGCAATCCCCCCATGCCCTGGGTGCTGCGCGGATCGATGACCTCGTTGACGCCATCCGCAAAGAGGTTGAGACCGATCACCGTCAGACAGATCGTCGCGCCAGGGAAGACGCTCATCCACCAGGCGGTGCTCATGTAATCCTGAGCGACGAACAGAAGCTGGCCCCAGCTGACCCGCGACGGATCGGACAGGCCGAGAAAACCGAGCCCCGCCTCGATCAGGATGGCAATGCTGGCATCGAGCGCGACCTGGACGATGACCGGCTGGATCGCATTGGGCAGGATTTCGCGGAAAATGATGTGCGCGGTGGAAAGATCCGCCACGCGCGCGGCGGCGATGTATTCGCGTTCACGCAGCTTGATGTACTGGCCATAAACTAGCCGAGCCTCCATCGGCCAGATCGCCAGCGCCACGGCGGCGATCAGAAGCCACAAGTTCGATCCGAACAAGGCGACGGCGCATAGGACGAGCATGACGACCGGAAGCGTCTGGAACAGTTCGATAACCCGCATCAGCACGATCTCGACGGAGCCACGAAAATATCCGGCAAGAATGCCGATCGAGCCGCCGACCAGAAGTGCCGCGCAGGCTGCGCCAAGACCGACCATCAGTGACGACCGTGCGCCGTAAAGGATCAGGGAAAACAGATCCCGACCGATGTTGTCGGTGCCGAACAGGAATCGCCAGGATGGCGGCGCCAGGCTTTGCGACGTCTGTTGCAGCGGCGTGTAGGGGGCGATGACTGGCGCAAGAATCGCGATGATGGCGATGACGAGCAGGATGCCGGCGCCGATCGCACCATGCTGCGTGCCGATCAGGTTGCCGATGGCTTCGTGCCATCTCGACATTGTCCTTGTGGCGGCGGATGTTGGGGTTGCGGTTTCCGCCATCGCTCACCTCGCCGTCCGGATACGTGGATCGAGCAGGACATAGAGAATATCGACCACGAGGTTCATCACCACGACCGCGATGGCTGAAAAGATGACGATTCCGATCACGGTCAAATTGTCCCGGACGCGGATGGAATCGACCATCAGCAATCCAAGCCCCGGCCATGTGAAGACCGTCTCCAGCAGCACCGTGCCGCCGAGCGCTGAACCAAATGCATAGCCCGCGGTGGTGACCAGCGGTAGGCTGGAATTACGCAGCATGTGCCGGCGGATGATCTGGCCGCGGCTGAGGCCTTTTGCGCGGGCGGTGACGATATAGCCCTGCGACAGCGTATCGGCGACGCTGGCGCGCATAATGCGCGCAAACCGCATGCCTTCGTGAACAGCGAAGGCGAGCACCGGCAGGGCCAGGTAACGGGCGCGTTCGAGCAGCCAGGAAAAACCGTGTGCCCGCGATACCAAAGGGCCAACGCCCTGTGTGGGGAACCAGCCGAGCCAGAGAGCAAGCGACATAATCAGGATCTGGCCGAGCCAGAAGGTCGGAATGGCATAGGCAACGAGCGCCAACGTGGTGAAGGTAGTATTAACTGCCGGTCGCCGTGTCGTTCCGCTGACAACGCCGATCAGCATGCCGAGGGGAATGGCGACGGCAAATCCCGCCGAAGCGAGCAGGATCGTCCGCGGCGCCCGCTCCATGATCAGGTCGAAAACCGGACG
>JAGWJK010001228.1 GCA_028865845.1 Rhizobiaceae bacterium | reverse complement strand
GGCTGGTGTGATGCGCGACCCATTCAAGAATCCCTTCTCCGCCGACGACGTTGCCCGCCATTCGATCTGGGAGATGCTCGTGCCCCGTGACATCGACGCATTTCTGGCGGCCGACTGGTCGCTGGTGGCCGGCGAGTTCGTCGAGGACGGCTTCATCGGCATCGACGGCCGCCGCGAGATTAGCCCCGACAAATGGCGCCTCGCCTTTCCGACGCTGTCGGCCTATCGCGACGAATGGCTGCGGCAGGCGCGCGATTTCGCCGGCCAATCCTTCGCCGAGGATCCGCGCACGGCGATCTTCACCACGACGACGCTGGAAGACATCGAGATCGAAGGCGATATGGCGCTGGTGCGCAAGAAATTCGACGGCAGCCTGAAGAAGGCGGATGGCGACATCGACGTGATGAAGTGGCAGACGCTTTATTATTGCCGCTTGCATCAGGGCCGGTGGAAGATCAGCGGCTTTACCGGTTACCTGCCGAACCCTATGGAATAGAGGCGACCGCCTTGCGCATTTTTACCGCGGTACTCGCGACGGAAACGAACACATTCTCGCCGATCTGCGTCGATCGGCGCGCATTCGAGGCTTCTCTCTATGCGCCGCCGGGAACGCATCCGGAAACGCCGACGCTCTGTTCCGCGCCGATCACCGTCGGACGACGGGTTACCACTGAGAAAGGCTGGGAGCTGATCGAAGGCACGGCCGCCTGGGCGGACCCTGCCGGACTGGTGAACCGCCAGACCTACGAGACCCTTCGCGACGAAATCCTTGGCCAGCTTCGCGCCGCGATGCCGGTCGACGGGGTCGTGCTCGGCCTGCACGGCGCCATGGTCGCCGACGGCTACGAGGATACGGAGGGCGACTTCCTCTCCCGCGTTCGCGAGATCGTCGGGCCTGATATCCTTGTCTGCGCCGAGCTTGATCCGCATAGCCATCTGACGAAAAAGCGTGCCTCGGCCGCGGATTTCTTCGTCTACTTCAAGGAATTCCCGCATACCGATTTCGTCGATCGCGCCGAAGACCTCTGGCGCATCGCCGTCGACACGCTGGAAGGCCGCGTGAAACCGGTGATGTCGATTTTCGATTGCCGGATGATCGACGTTTTCCCGACGTCGCGCGATCCGATGCGTTCTTTCGTCGACAAGATCATGACGATCGAGAAAGACGACGCCGATATCCTGTCGATCTCCGTCGTCCATGGCTTCATGGCCGGCGATGTGCCGGAAATGGGCACGAAGCTGCTTGTTGTCACCGACAACAGGATGGATAAGGGCTGCGCGCTTGCGCGCGACCTCGGCCTGGAGCTGTTTTCGAAGCGCGGCACCTTCATCATGCCGCAGATCGATGAAAAGCAGGCGGTGGCGCAAGCTATGGCAGCGACCGCCGGTCCGGTCGTCATCGCCGATGTCTGGGACAATCCCGGCGGCGGCACGGCGGGAGACGCCACCGTCATCCTCGAGGAATTGCTGGAAAAGGGCGCGCGGGACACGGCGATCGGCACGATCTGGGATCCGATGGCGGTACAGATCTGCATGGCAGCCGGCGAAGGTGCCGAGATTCCCCTCCGGTTCGGCGCGAAATCGGCGCCGGGTACCGGTAATCCCGTCGACGGCATCGTCAAGGTGGTGCGGCTGGTCGCCAATGCCGAGATGCGGTTTGGCGAGAGCTTCGCCCCCTTCGGCGACGCGGCACACATCCAACTCGCCGGCATCGACATCATCCTCAATTCGACGCGGGCACAGAGCTTCGATCCCAGTCTTTTCTCGGTGATGG
>JAGWJK010000135.1 GCA_028865845.1 Rhizobiaceae bacterium | reverse complement strand
TGGTTCTCGCCATGGCCGAAAAGGCAGCCCGCGTCGAAGTTTTGGAAAAGCAGGTCGATGACCTCGAGGCCCGAAATGCTGACGCCGACGAGCGTATCGAGCGTCTCACGCAGATCCTGAAGGCCTTCGATCGCGCCCGATTTGGCCGACGCTCGGAAAAGCTTGCATCATCCACCGTCGATGACGAGCAGCATGCCTTTGTCTTCGAGGAGATCGAGACCGACATTGCGGCAATCAAGGCTCAGGTTACGAAAGGCCGCGAGAGTGCGGATAGCAAACGCGCACCGCGATTGCGCAAGGGCTTCGCGCCGCATCTTAAGCGCGTCGAGGTCGTGATCGAGCCGGAGGAGCTGCCGGAACACGCGGGCAAGCAGAAAATCCTGATCGGAGAAGACATCTGCGAGCGTCTGGATGTCGTCGCAGCGAAGTTCCGTGTCATCGTCACCCGTCGTCCTAAATACACTTTTAAGAACGAGGACGGCGTCATCCAGGCCGCAGCTCCGGCACACATCATCGAAGGTGGCATTCCAACGGAAGCACTTTTGGCCCAAATCGCCGTCTCCAAATATGCCGACGGCCTGCCGCTCTATCGCCAGGAGGCCATCTACGCCCGCGACAAGGTCGAACTCGATCGCAGGCTAACGGCCCAATGGATGGGTAAGGTGGGGTTCGAGCTCGACATCCTCGCCAATTACATCCTGAACGAGATCAAGAAGGCAGAACGGATTTTTGCCGACGAAACGACTTTGCCGACACTTGCACCTGGCTCCGGATCAGCAAAGACGGCGTGGCTATGGGCATATGCCAGAGACGATCGGACCTTCGGAGGCAGCGTTCCGCCGATGGTGGCCTATCGCTTCGAGGACAGTCGAGTCACCGAGTGCGTCGCACGGCATCTGAGCGGCTATCGTGGCATCCTGCAGGTTGATGGGTATGCCGCCTACAACAAGCTCGTCCGGAAGGATGGAGGCAATGACAGCGCCAGTCTGGCTGGCTGCTGGTCACATAGCCGCCGGAAGTTCTACGAGTTGCATGCCGCAAATAGCTCAAAGGTCGCTACAGATACCGTCCATCGGATGGCAAAGCTGTGGGAGATTGAGGAGACCGTTCGGGGTCAAAGGCCTGAGGCTCGTGTCGCCGCACGTCAGGAGATCTCCGCAGCGATCGCCAGTGACCTCTTCACTCTCTGGCAGGCGACCCTGCCGCGGGTCTCCGGTAAATCGAAACTCGCGGAGGCGCTTCGATATGCCATCTCGCGTCGCGACATCTTCGAGCGCTTCCTGACTGACTGCCGGGTCGAGCTCGATTCCAACATCGTTGAACGAGCGATCAGACCCCAAGCAATTACGAGAAAAAATAGCCTATTCGCCGGGAGCGACGGTGGCGGCAAAACCTGGGCGACAATCGGAACACTCCTGCAAACCGCAAAGATGAATGCTATCGATCCGCAAGCCTGGCTTACTCAGGGACTCGAGCGCCTCGCAAATGGATGGCCCAGCGCCGAAATCGACGCCCTCATGCCGTGGAACTATGCCGCCTGAACGGCCCAAGCTTGTCGCTTACCGTAATCCGAGCGGAGAGATCGGCTTTTCCAGCCGTCGAACGGTCGCCGCATGGTGAAGGTCACGGAACCGCATGCCTATATCGGCGGATTATCGCTCTGACTGTTCAGTGCGGGTTCCCACCCAAAGCATCCAAGCGCTCAGGAAACGTCGCATCTAATCGAATATCCCCGGCATGCAAAATGACCATACTCTGCATTCAGCGATCGATCTCCAGTCGAATCTGAAAATAAACCTTCTCCAAAACGAGGTTAAATCTGGCGCAACCTTATCGTGCAACCTAAACATCGGCTTGAAACGATATTCCAGTTTTTCATCGCCGTTGTGCGGGTTCAGCGAAGTCACGCCAAACATCATCAATAGTTTTCCTGATACCACTCGACGAAGCGGCGCACGCCCTCGTCGACCTCGATCTTCGGCTTGAAGCCGGTCAGCGCCACGAGCAGGTCGGGCACGGCATAGGTGTTGTGCACGTCGCCGGGCTGCATCGGCAGCAGCTGCCGGATCGCTTTCTTGCCGAGCATCGTTTCGATCGTCTCGACGAATTGCAGCAGGCCGACCGGTGTGCCACCGCCGATGTTGACGACGCGGAACGGCGCGTGTTTCGAAAGGGTATCGATCACGGTCTCCGATGCGACACGGTTTTCTTCCGACGGGATCACGCCGATCAGCCGGACGATGCCTTCCACCAGATCGTCGATATAGGTGAAATCGCGGCTCATCTTGCCTTCACCGTAGATCTCGATCGGCCGATCGTTCTTGATGGCATCGACGAACTTGAACAGCGCCATGTCGGGACGGCCCCAGGGGCCGTAGACCGTGAAGAAGCGAAAGGCAGTGGTGGGCACGTTGAAGAGATGGGCGTAGCTGTGCGCCATCAACTCCATACCCTTCTTCGTCGCCGCATAGATAGTCATCTGCTCGTCGGCCTTGTCGCTTTCCGCGAAAGGGATCTTCTCGTTGGCGCCGTATACCGAGGAGGTCGAGGCAAGCAGCAGATGCTTCGGCTGCAGGCTTCTTGCCAGTTCCAACACGTTGAACGAGCCGGTGACGTTGGAATCGACGTAGGACTTCGGATTTTCCAGGCTGTAGCGCACACCGGCCTGGGCGGCGAGGTGCACGATGACATCGGGTTCCGCAAGCTCGGCCGCGTGATCCAGCGCCGCCTTATCCTCCAGCATCCCGACAACGGCCTTGAAACCGTTGGATCGGGCGAGGATGGCATGGCGCTTTTCTTTCAGCTTGACGTCGTAATAGGGCGTCATGCCGTCGAAGCCGACGACGAAGTGACCGTCCTCCAGCAAGCGCCGGGCAAGATGGAAGCCGATGAAGCCGGCGGTTCCGGTGATGAGATAGCGCATTCTCAGGCTTTCGTTTGTTCCGCGGCGTCGCCGGCCGGCCGGCCGACGCTGGTATAGGTAAAGCCGTGCCGGGCGACCTCGTCGTGGCGATAGATGTTTCTGAGATCGACGAGCACCGGCGCCTTCATCACAGCCTTCAGGCGGGTGAAATCCAGCGCGCGGAACTGGTTCCATTCCGTGACGATGACCAGGGCATCGGCATCGCGGGCCGCACCATAGGCATCGTCGGCATAGACGATATTGTCGATCACCAGGCGGGCATTGTCCATGCCCTCCGGATCGAAGCCGACCACTCTGGCGCCAGCGTCCTGCAATGTCTGGATGACCGAGATCGCCGGGCTGTCGCGCATGTCGTCGGTATTCGGCTTGAAGGTCAGGCCGAGCACGGCAATGGTCTTGCCTCTGATATCGCCGCCCATGGCCGAAATGACTTTCCGGCCCATGGCGCGCTTGCGGTTGTCGTTGATCGAGATCGTCGTTTCGATCAGCCGAACCGGGCTGTCATGGTCCTGGGCGGTCTTGGCCAGCGCCAGCGTATCCTTCGGGAAGCACGAGCCGCCATAGCCGGGGCCGGCATGCAGGAATTTCGAGCCGATACGGCCATCGAGGCCGATGCCGCGCGAGACCTCCTGCACATTGGCGCCCACCTTCTCGCAAAGATCGGCCATCTCGTTGATGAAGGTAATCTTCATGGCAAGGAAGGCATTGGCGGCGTATTTGATCAGCTCGGAGGTGCGGCGTGCCGTAAACAGGAGCGGCGCCTGGTTGAGATAGAGCGGCCGGTAGACTTCGGTCATGACCTCCTTGGCGCGATCGTCGTTGAGGCCGATGACGATGCGGTCGGGGCGCTTGAAGTCCTCGATCGCCGCACCTTCGCGCAAAAATTCCGGATTGGAGACGACGGCGACGTCGGCATTGGGATTGGTTTCGCGGATGATGCGCTCGACCTCGTCGCCGGTGCCGACCGGAACGGTGGACTTGGTGACGATGACGGTGAAGCCCTTGACGTGCTCGGCGATTTCGCGGGCGGCGGCATAGACATAAGAGAGATCGGCATGACCGTCGCCACGGCGCGACGGCGTGCCGACGGCGATGAAGACGACATCGCTTGCGGCAACGCTTGCCTTGACATCGGTGGAGAAAGACAGGCGTTCGGCCCGGACGTTTTCGGCGACAAGCTGTTCAAGGCCGGGTTCGAAGATCGGGATCTCGCCGCGGCGCAGCGCATCGATCTTGGCGACATCCTTGTCGACGCAGATGACGTCGTGGCCGAAATCGGCAAAGCAGACACCGGACACGAGACCGACATAACCCGAACCAATCATCGTGATGTGCATGTAAATTCTGTCCTTTTACAAAAGGTCGGGCTCAGCGCAGAAACGCGATCCCACCGTTGGCGGTCGCCTGCGCTTATACACAGGATAGAGGGGGGCGCCTATACGCCAAATATCTGTCGGCGCCGGACACATAGAACTGTCACAAATAGTGGATTGGCGGGCTGGATGATTTTAGTCGATTGTTAAAAGCTTGGCAGACGTCGCTTGAAAATCTCACCGCGGCTAGAGCAACACGTCGAAGTAAAAGCGGCGTTTTGCAGTTGAAGTCCGACCGAATATTGCTGCTTTTAAAGTGCTGCGCATGATGTTTTTCGCGCGCCAATATATCCCCATCCGCAATGAGGTAGTTTCGTTAGTTATATTTTAGCATGACGCTTGTGATTGCCTTCGCATTGCAGCATGATCAATTGGGCACAATCGTTCCGGCGGG
Organism: Rhizobiaceae bacterium; assembly: GCA_028865845.1. Classification (GTDB taxonomy): domain Bacteria; phylum Pseudomonadota; class Alphaproteobacteria; order Rhizobiales; family Rhizobiaceae; genus Rhizobium. Next base: position 3,967 of record JAGWJK010000135.1, on the reverse strand, counting down.
AACGGTGCAAAACAGGCGATTCAGGGCTGGTGCATGAAGTCGACTTTCGCCGTGCGTACAATGCGAGCCGGGGAATTGGAACTCGCACTCGAATGGGCGCGTCAGGAGGGATGGAATCCCGGAATTGACGACGCCCCGGCATTCGAACAGGCCGATGCTTCCGGCTTTTTCATCGGCGCCGTCGGCGAAGTGCCGGTGGGCTGTATTTCCGTCGTGAAATATGGCGAGGCCTTCGCGTTTCTCGGTCTTTACATGGTCCACCCCGAATTTCGGGGCAGGGGTTATGGCAAGGCGCTCTGGAACAAGGGCATGGCCTCTGCGGGCCATCGCGTCATCGGTCTCGATGGCGTGGTTGCGCAGCAGGAAAACTACCGTCGCGTCGGCTTTGAGGCCGCTTATCGGACGGTGCGCTACGGCGGCATTCCGAAGATGCTCGATACGGGTGCGAAGACAATCGAGGTGAGCGCGGTCACGCAGGAGCGTCTGCAGCATCTCCTCCGCTACGATGCCGGCATCTTTCCGGGCCTGCGATATACGTTCCTGTCCTCCTGGTGCGGTGCTCCGGAAAAGCGAAAATCCGTCGTTGTCGAAAGTGGTGGGAAGATCCGTGGATACGGCACCATCCGCCGCTGTTTCATCGGGCATAAGATCGGGCCGTTGTTTGCCGACGACTCCGACACGGCCGCCGCCTTGCTGAATGCGCTGCTGGCAGCAACCAAAGGTGGTCCAGTCTATATGGACGTGCCTGAGGACAATATCGAGGCGATCAAGCTTGCAGAAGCGTTGGGGCTCTCGCCGGTGTTCGAAACGGCGCGCATGTATCGCGGCGGGACACCCGAAATGAAACTCGACCGAATCTTTGCAGTAACGACGCTCGAACTCGGCTAACTCAAGCTGTTTCAGCCTCTACGGCCTCGCCGAATATTAACCCTAACAAAAGATTAAGACCGGTTCGAGGGCCGCGGGAGCCCTCGGAATGCTGCACGTCCGCCGAGTTTATTATATAGCTCAATTCAAATAACAGTCGCGGGATTAAACAACCTAAGCGTTAATTTTTGAATTGGAGTCTGCCATGCATATGATGGAAACTATCAATCGACAGACCTGGCGTAGCCCCCTGGCCCTGCGTGACTATCGTCGCAGCAGCGGCTATATCAATGAGGGCGAACGCGTTGCTTTCCGCATGGCGACGCCGCAAGCGGGCAGGGGCCGCGTACTTGACATCGGCGTCGGCGGTGGTCGCACGGCCGAGCTGCTGCGCCCGATCGCCACCGACTATCTTGGCGTCGATTATACGCCGCAGATGGTCGAGCTTGCCCGCAAGAACCATCCCGATCTTCGCTTCGAGCATATGGATGCGCGCGATCTGTCGGCGCTTGCGGATGGCAGCTTCGATCTCGTCGTCTTTAGTTATAACGGCATCGATTCCGTCGATGCGGCCGGGCGCCTTGCGATCTTCAGCGAGGCGTCTCGCGTGTTGAGCCCGGGCGGGGCCTTCGCCTTTTCGACTTTCCATCGCGACTGGCAAGGTTTTGCACGGCGTGTCGATTATCGCCGGCTGGAGTGGACGGCCAACCCGGTGCGAATGGGTTTTCGCACGCTTCGCTATGTCGAGGGTCGGGTTTTCGGCTCGCTGCGTCAGCGACGCCTCATGCCGTTGGAACAGCGCAGTGGCGAACATGCCGTGCTGCTGCACGGTGCGCATGATTTCGGCATCATGGTCTATGCGACGACTCCCGCCCAGCTGCAGGCGCAGCTTGCGGATGCCGGATTTGCGACGCCCGCGCGGCTTCTCGATCTCAACGGAACGGCGATCGGTGCGACGGCTTCGTCCGAGCAGGAATATTTCCATGTTGTCGCCCATAAGCCGGGGATTTCCTGAAATCGGTAACCTCTCTTTAAGAATCGGGAGGGGCGTCCCGTGGCGCCCCTCGTATCCCATCGGCCAGTGCCGGCGGGAAAAATCCTGTTGGACGTGCTGATTCGTCACGTAAAAAGCCGAATCTCCTGGGAGAACAGGGTCGCTTTCCGAAAAACAAACCTTTATAGATGCGCGGGTTTGAGCAAGGCGCGCCTGTTGCGCGCAGGAAGCGGGAATGGAGAAATGACGAACGTAGTTGTGATCGGTTCGCAATGGGGTGACGAAGGCAAGGGCAAGATTGTCGACTGGCTTTCCGAACGTGCCGATGTGATCGTGCGCTTTCAGGGCGGGCACAACGCCGGTCATACGCTGGTCGTCGATGGTGTCAGCTACAAGCTTGCGCTGCTGCCGTCCGGCCTCGTGCGCGGCAAGCTGAGCGTCATCGGCAACGGTGTCGTCGTCGATCCGCATCACTTCGTCGCCGAGGTCGAAAAGCTGCGCGCGCAGGGCATCGCCGTGACGCCGGATGTCTTGCGCATCGCGGAGAACGCGCCGCTGATCCTGTCGCTGCACCGTGATCTCGATGCGCTGCGCGAAGACGCAGCGTCGAACAGCGGCACCAAGATCGGCACGACGCGCCGCGGCATCGGTCCTGCCTATGAAGACAAGGTGGGTCGCCGCGCCATCCGAGTCATCGACCTGACGGAGCCGGAAACGCTGCCGGCGAAGATCGATCGCCTGTTGACGCACCACAATGCATTGCGCCGCGGCATGGGCCTTGCCGAGATTTCCTTCGATGCTCTGCACGAGGAACTGACCTCCGTTGCGGAACACATTCTTCCTTATGTGGATCATGTCTGGCGTCTGCTCGACGAACAGCGCAAGGCCGGCGCCCGCATCCTGTTCGAAGGCGCGCAGGGCGCGTTGCTCGACAACGACCACGGCACCTATCCCTATGTAACCTCCTCGAACACGGTGGCCGGACAGGCTGCGGCGGGTTCTGGCCTCGGACCGACGGCGCTCGGCTATGTGCTCGGCATCACCAAGGCCTATACGACCCGTGTCGGCGAAGGCCCGTTCCCCTGCGAGCTGCATGACGAGATCGGCAAGCACCTGTCGACGGTTGGCCGCGAAGTCGGCGTCAACACCGGGCGCCCACGCCGTTGCGGCTGGTTCGATGCCGTGCTGGTTCGCCAGACGGTGAAGACGTCGGGTATTACCGGCATCGCGCTCACCAAGCTCGACGTGCTTGACGGTCTCGACGAATTGAAGATCTGCGTCGCCTACAAGCTCGACGGCAAGGAGATCGATTACCTGCCCGCCAGTCAGTCGGCGCAGGCCCGCGTCGAGCCGGTCTACATCACGCTTGAAGGCTGGAAGGAATCGACCGTCGGCGCCCGCAAATGGGCGGATTTACCGGCCCAGGCGATCAAATATGTCCGGCAGGTGGAAGAGCTGATCGGTGCGCCTGTTGCGATGCTTTCGACCAGCCCCGAGCGCGAAGACACCATACTTGTGACCGATCCGTTTGAGGACTAATGTCGCGGGTCATTGACGAATCCCGGTCTGGCTAGGCGCCGGGCATCTTGAGAAAGTACTGATGGCGGATTTTGTAGCAGTCATTCGACGAGCCGTGGATGGCTTGGCCGATAACACTCCCGAGATGCGGGTGAAGGTTTACGAGCGGGCTCGCGGCGCAGTGCGGCGGCAGCTCGAGAGCATGAAGCCGCGTCCGCCGGAGGAAATGCTGCGCCGGCAGCTGGATAAGCTCGAAGCCGCCATCATCGACGTCGAAGCAGAGCACGCCGAAGCGCTGCCCGTGGCCGAAGAACCGGTCGTGGCCGCGCCGGTTGTTCACGAAGAGCCGCCACCCGCACCCGCGCCTGTCGAAGAGCACTATGCGGCTGAAGAGCCGGTTGCCGAGGAGCCGCCGCCGGCACCGGTCTATGAAGAGCCTGAGCACGTCGAAGTGCATGCGCAGGAAGAGCCAGCCGCCGCTTACGTTCCGGTGCATGAGGAGCCAGCCTATGAAGAGCCGGCGCATGTGCAGCATCCTGAGCCCGAACCGGTAGAGGAATGGGTCGAACCGCCTCAGCCACAGCAAGC
>JAGWJK010001227.1 GCA_028865845.1 Rhizobiaceae bacterium | reverse complement strand
GAATTTGGCATGGCAGTTGGTCAAGACTGTTCTGCCGTCTGACGCGACGTCGGCGTGGGGCCAGACATTGCAGATGTTCACATCGGCGCTCTTCGGATTCTGTGCCGTTATCCTCGGCCACGGTGTCATTTCCGGGATCGTCCAATCGGCATATACGGGCAAAGTGCTGGGCGACAGGTGGCATCAGATATGGACGCCGTTGAGGGTCATTGTCGGTTTGGGACTCCTGATTCCGATACCGTCGACGGGGTTTTCGCCAGCGCACTACCTGCTACGCGACGTCATCGCCCGCGGCGGCATCAACCTGGCTGATGCATCATGGGGAGTCTTCGTGAAGACGGTCGCCTCGGGCGAGACGACAATCCGCCCGGTGTCGTCCTCGGGGTCGACGGTCGCGATGGCGGTCCTGCAACACGAAATTTGCGCGGCTGTTTACAATCGCGCGGGCTCCCTGTGGGGCTGGCAAGCGCCGTTGCCCGAACCGGCCGGCGACGTCGCGGGTCTGGGTATCCCCGGTTACGGCAAGAAGGCCTCATGGAGCTATGGGCCAACCTGCGGGCATTTCTCGTATGCGGTCCCCGACAACCGGGAGGGATTTTCAAACGCACGGCGTGAGGCGGTCAAGGAAATCGTTTCCGCTTATCGGACCGAGGCGCAGCGTTATGCGCAGTTGGCCGCCGAAACGTCGGGCCTCTCGTCCGCCGAGGCGATGACGCGTTCGCTCGGCAGCAAGGGCCTATCCCTGACGATCGTGCAGGATATCCGCGCCCGCGGGGCAGCCTTCGACGCGAAGATTTCCGAAGCGGCCAAGACGGAGGCGATGACGGTCGAAAAGGAGTCGCGGTCGAAGTTGGTCGAGAACGCGAAGCTGGAAGGCTTTCTAAGTGCGGGCACGTACTTCCGCGCGCTGGGCCAGATCAGCGAACTGACGACGGCACTTTCGAACGAGACCATGGAAGACGTCGCGCCTCGGACGGATGGGGATTTCGGGTTGGCGCTGGATCGGGCCTTCGCCGTCCTGCGCCTCCAGGTATCCGGAGAGGCCGACAGGGCGAATCTGTCGGCCAATGACTTCGCCGCGGCAGGCGATGAAAGCTCGAACTTCCTGACGAAGCTCCTCGCCCCGATTGCTCGCGGTCTTGCCGAATGGGGTGCGACTTCGCCGACGACGTCGGGTGACGCCATGTCCAATTTGATCTCCTCTGGACACGCCATGATCTCCATCGCGTGGACGGCGCTGGCGGCGGGGGCCACGCTCATGGTGGCATCCTCGAACTGGTTTTCGTCGGCTCTCGGCGCTGGCGGGGCTGCGTCCTTCCTCCTGGATTGGGGCAATTGGGTAGTCGGCGGGTTGTTCTTCATCGGCGCTATCAGGGCCTACCTGATACCGATGTTGCCGTTCATCTTCATTCTCATATCGGGGATCGCCCTGGTCGCGGCGCTGCTCGAAGCGATGATAGCTCTGCCCCTCTGGGCCATGAAGTGGATGCGGATGGATAACGGGCAGGACTTTGCCGGCGAGTCCGTGCGGATGGGTCTGATGATGACCGTCAACATCTTTTTGCGCCCCTCGCTCGCGATCCTCGCCTATTGCGGCAGCTTTCTCGTGTTCGACGTCGTTCTTCGCACGATGGATTCGATGTGGGCAACGGCGTTCTTGGGGCAGACGGGCGGCGCGATCGTCGGCCTCATCGGTTTCCTCGTGATGCAAGTCACCTGGCTCTATCTGACCTGGTACCTCGGCCTCAAACTCTTCGGCCAATGTTGGGCGCTTCC
>JAGWJK010001226.1 GCA_028865845.1 Rhizobiaceae bacterium | reverse complement strand
GGCTCCATCTTGCCGCCCGGCTCGTGCAGCACGTCATAGAAGAAGCGATCGACCTCGTCCCAAAGCTCCTCGCCGGTACCGCCGACATCGGCCATCGCGCCGGCGATCGACAGGAAATGCTCGAAGAACTTCGACGCCACATCCTCGTAGACGGGATCGGTCATCGCCAGTTCCAGCGCCATGCGCATCAGGTTCAGCGCATACATCGCCATCCAGGACGTGCCGTCGGCCTGGTCGATGGAGGCGCCTTCAGGAAGCGTTTCCGAGCGGTTGAAGGGGCTGATATTGTCCAATCCGAGGAAGCCGCCCTGGAAGATGTTTCGCCCGCCATTGTCCTTGCGGTTGACCCACCAGGTAAAGTTCAGCATCAGCTTGTGGAAGACGCGCTTGAGAAAATCGATATCGGCGACGCCGGTCAGCGCGCGGTCCATCTCGAAAACCTTGAGCGCCGACCAGGCGTGAACAGGCGGGTTAACGTCGCCGAACGCCCATTCATAAGCGGGCAGCTGGCCGTTCGGATGCATGTACCATTCGCGCGTGAACAGGATCAGCTGGTCTTTCGCAAAGGCCGGATCGATGAGCGCGATGGAAACGCAGTGAAACGCCAGATCCCATGCCGCATACCACGGATATTCCCAGGTATCGGGCATCGAGATCACATCGGCATTGTTGAGGTGCAGCCAGTCTGCATTGCGCCCGTGCAGTCTTTCCGGCGGCGGTTCGGGTTGGGCCGGGTCACCGCTCAGCCATATCGGCACGTCGAAATAATAGACCTGCTTCGACCAAAGCATCCCGGCGAGCGCCTGCCGTTGAATCCGGCAGGCATCGGCGTTGCTCAGCCCGGACTGAAGCGCACCATAAAACTCGTCGGCTTCACGAATGCGATCGGCGAAACAGGCATCGAAGTCGGCGAACGGCTTGGTGGCGACGCCATCGGGACGCCAGCGCAGCCGGAGTTCGACGCGGCCTTTCGCCGGTATCTGCACGTGCACGTGCGCTGCGACCTTGCTGCCCTCGCCCTTCGCGCTGATCGCGGAAGCCTTGCCATGAACGATGAAGTCGTTGATGCCGTCTTTGAACGGACCTTCGCCTTCTGCGTCAAACAGCAAAGGCGCGTTCGTCTCGTTTTCGCAGAACAAGAGCTGCGCCGCCTGGTCGATGCTGAGCCGCCAGGTTTTCTTGTCGGCCCGTAGCGCCAGCACATCACCGCCCTCTGCCTGAACCAGGCGTGGACGCTCGCCCCCCGCCGCCCATGACCAGGTGTTCCGTGCCCAGAGCTGCGGCAGGATATCGAGCTCGGCGACCTCGTCCGATGCGTTGGCAATGCCGATGCGCATCAGGATATCCTCAGGCGAGGCCTTGGCATATTCGATCGTTACATCGAAGAATTTGCCATCGTCGAAAATGCCGGTATCCACGATTTCGTATTCAGTTTCCAGCCGGGATCGCTCTCCGTTCACCTTGACGAGGTCGTCATAGGGGAAGGCCTGTTGCGGATAACGATAGACCATCTGCTGGTAGGAGTGCGTAGGGGTCGCATCGACGTAGTGATAGACCTCCTTTACATCCTCGCCGTGATTGCCCTGCTCGTTGTTTAATCCGAAAAGACGTTCCTTGATGCAGGCGTCCTTGCCGTTCCACAGCGCCACTGCGAGGCACCAGCGCATGCTTTCATCACAAAAGCCGCCGATGCCGTCCTCGCCCCAGCGATAGGCCCGGCTTCTGGCATCTGAGTGAGAAAAGGCATTCCAGGCGTCGCCATTGGCGCTGTAGTCCTC
>JAGWJK010001225.1 GCA_028865845.1 Rhizobiaceae bacterium | reverse complement strand
TATCGTCCTGGCCAGGAGCAGCAGATCGCACTGGTACGACGACTGAAGAAGGCTGGCGCTACCCGAGTCTTCGTCGGCGGCGATCGCAGCGACGTCGCGATCATGGCCCGCGATGCGCAGAGCGAAAAAATTCCGCTGACGTTCATGGGTGGCGATGCGATGCGCGCCTCCAATCAGCCACTGGCTTTGGCCGATGGCGCGCAGACCGTCGCCCTGCCCGATTATGCGGCCCTGCCCGCTGCCCAGCCGACCGTCGATGCCATGCGCGCCGCTCGGATCGAACCGGATGGCTACATATTGCCTTCGGCAGCCGCCGTGTCGATTGCCGACCAGGCGGCAACGGCCGCCAAAGCCGAAAATAAACCGATTGTTGAAAAGCTCGTCGGCACAACCTTTCAGACGCCGATCGGTCCGGTTAGTTTCGGTAAGAATCACGAACTGACCGAAAATCCCTTCCGTCTTCAGGAATGGCGCGGCAACGCTTTCGTGCCGCTGCAGCCGCCGTCGAACTGATCCTGTCCGGTTTGGCCCAGTCAAACCTGCAGAAACGGTCTGACGGCCAGTTCCAAGCCGAGAAGGACGAGGCAGATCAGGAAGCCCCGGCGAAAGGTGGCCGGGCTGATGTACCGGCGGACCGACTGACCGAACCACATCCCGAGCAACGCCGGTACGACGGCAAGGGCGGACACCATAAGATTTCCGGGATGAAAAGCTCCCCCGTCTGCTAGGCCGATCGTCAGCGCAACCGTCGAAATCGTGAAGGAAAGGCCGAGCGCCTGAATAAGGTCGTCTTTACCGAGATCAAGCGCCTGAAGATAGGGAACGGCGGGAATGACGAAGACGCCGGTTCCACCTGTCACCAGCCCCGTGAGCAGGCCAACCATCGGCGATAGCACGCGCTCGACATTCGCCGTAACGGCAACGGGACGCGCCAGCAGACCGTAACCACCGTAAAGCATCAGCGCCACACCCAACGCTATCGTCGTCCATTCGGTGTCGGCGCTCGTCAGCAGCCATGATCCTGCGATGGTGCCCAGGACGATACCGAGCATCATCAGCCACAGCCGCGACAACAGGCCAAGGAAGTTCGGACCGGTGAACAGTTGCCAGCAATTGGTCACGAAGGAAGGGACTATTAGCAGCGAGGCGGCGGAGACCGGCGGCATGATCGCGCCAAGAACGCCCATCGCGACGGTCGGCAGTCCCATTCCCGTCACGCCCTTGACGATCCCTGCGAGAAAGAAGGTGAGTGCGATGGCAAGAACATGCGGCGAAGTGAAATCGAGCATCTCGACCTTATGGAGTTATGGGAAAAGGAACTTAAGTTTCGGCCAGGCCAATGCTAGATGTGCAAATACCCATTCACAATTGGTCATTTCCAATGTTAGGCTTCGGATTAAACGAAGGATGAACGCTTGCGCTTCGATCTCACCGATCTCAGACTGTTTCTGTCCGTGGTCGAGCACGGCAGCCTTACGCATGGCGCGCAGGCAATGAACCTGGCACTCGCCTCGGCAAGCGAACGCATCTCCGGCATGGAAGCCGCTCTCGGCGCGCCGTTGCTGGAGCGGACGCGCCGCGGCGTCCGCATCACGGCGGCGGGAGATGCCCTGGTTCGTCACGCGCGAACCATCCTCGGGCAGGTGGAACAGATGCGCGGCGAGCTGCGCAGCTATGCTGTCGGGCTCAAGGGACGCGTCCGGTTATTGTCGAATACGGCCGCTTTGGCCGGTTTCCTCCCTCCTCGGCTCTGCCGATTCCTGGCGGCCTATCCGGATCTC
>JAGWJK010001224.1 GCA_028865845.1 Rhizobiaceae bacterium | reverse complement strand
GCCCCCAGATGCCGGCGCAGACGACGACATAGTCGGCTTCGATCGTGCCGCGATGGGTGACGACACCCTTGATGCGGCCGTTCTCGACGATGAGCGACTGGGCCGGCGTGTTGGCGAAGGATTTGAGCTTGCCGCTCTTCTCCGCTTGGTCGACGAGCTTGCCGGCAACCGTCTGCGAGCGCGGAATGACGAGGCCTGCATCGGGATCCCAGAGGCCGCCCTGCACCATGCTCTCCTCGATCAGCGGAAACTTCTCCTTGATCTCGGCGGGTTCGATGAGGCGCGCGCGCGTGCCGAAGGCCTTGCCCGAGGCGATCTTGCGCTTGATTTCGTCCATGCGACTGTCGTCGCCAACGCGGGCGACTTCGAGGCCGCCGATGCGGGCATAGTGGCCCATCTTCTCGTAGAAATCGATGGAATAGAGCGTGGTCCAGCAGGACAGGAAATCGTGGCTGGTGGTGTAGCAGAAATCGGAGGCATGTGCGGTCGAGCCGATATCGGTCGGGATGCCGGATTTGTCGATGCCGACAATATCATCCCATCCGCGTTCGATCAGATGATGAGCGATCGAGGCTCCGACGATACCGCCCAACCCGATGATGACGACCTTCGCCTTCTGAGGAAACTCTGCCATTGCGTGCGACCCTGATTAGTATTGACGACAGACTTTAAGGATAGCCGCCCTGCGACTAGGGCCTGTCTACGACATAATCATGCATGCTGCACGACCAGAGCAACGGGGTAGCTGGATGGAACTGCGGATTGTTCACAGCGAGGTTCGATAGCGCGGGCGCGACACGGCATGTCGGCTGCGGCTGCGGAACGGCGCGGAAGCATGCCACGCCATTCAAAGATTACCAAACGCCCTGGTGTCGAAGGGCTTATTGGCCTTGGATCGCCGAAAGCTTCCAGTCCGAGCCGCCATTTCTGACGAAGGTCCAATGTTCGACGGCCTGGCTCGGGTTGCGGGCATCACCCTCGACGACGCGGCCGGTATTGCGGTCGAGCATCGCGTCGATGCTGGAATAGCGCATCGCCAGCGTCGCATAATCCCTGTCGTTTTCGCGCCAGGACTCGGAAATGTCGCCCTGTAGCAGCTTCACATCCGAGACGCTGTTGCGGACGCCGCGCGTGGCGTTCTCGCCGAGTTCTTCTGCAAGATAGGACATGGCTTCCGGCGTGCTCAGCCTGCGGAGCGTCGCATAGTCCTCAGCGCCATAGGCGGTCTGAACTTCGGTCAGAAGCTGCTCGAAACGGTTGAGGTCGTTCTGTGTCAGGCCGATTTCATCGTTGCTTTGCGGGGCATTCGGCGTGGGATTACGGGTTGCACCGGAGTTCATGGCCGGAACACTGAACGCCGGTCCGCGCGCCGTCGGCCTGTCCTGAAAGCCGCGCGCGCCTTGGGCGGGGTAGGGGGCTTGCTGGCGATTGGCAAATCTGCGCAGGAAAAAGCCGGCTATGGCGACGAGGACGACGATCTGCAGGAGCATACCGAGGAAGCCGAAGCCCCCACCGAAGCCTGTTCCAAGGAACATGCCAAGCAGGCCGCCTGCAATGAGGCCGCCGATCATCGATCGGCCAAAGCCGCCAAACGGGCTCGGACGCTGGGCGCCCAATGGCTGCGGTGCTGCCGTCTGCGGCGTGCTGGTCTGCGGCGTCATCGATCTCTGGATGGGAGCTGCCTCGTCGGGTGCGGTGCGGGTTATCGCCGGAGCCTGATAGGTTCGCATCCCCCGGCTTCCGAAGCCGCTGCTTCCGGCCCGCCGGGCGTCCGCATCGTCAAACGTG
>JAGWJK010000134.1 GCA_028865845.1 Rhizobiaceae bacterium | reverse complement strand
TCAGCTCAACCAGACCTCCGTCGTAGAGGTGACACGGGCGCTGCTGCCGTTGCTGAGGGCTTCCGGCGAGGCGGCGATTGTCAACACCGTATCGATCTCGGCGCTCACTGGCGGTAGCCCGGGATCGGCGATCTATTCGGCGTCCAAGGCCTTCGTCGCAACCTATTCCAAGGCATTGGCGCGGGAACTGGCGCCCGACGGCATCCGCGTCAACTGCGTTTCGCCAGGAACCATCGCCACGGATTTCCATGAACGTTACTCGACTAAGGAGAAGTTGGAACAGACTCGCCGGTCTATTCCGCTGCAGCGCCTAGGTACATCGGAAGATTGTGCGCCGGCTTATCTTTTCCTCGCAGCCCCTACACTGTCCGGTTACATCACCGGCCAGGTCATCGAGATTAACGGCGGCCAGCTTATATGCTGATAAGTCGGACCTTTTTTGGTGTTCCGCGGCTTTTTAAACCAGCGTCCGGCTCTATAATATTGTAGGTATATGGCTATGTGAGTAATCGCCAGAGGCTTGTTATATGTCGCTGTCTTCACCGCCTGGCGGTGCTGTCGAACATAATGTGGAAGAGCTCAGTGCGAAGGCTCGAAGGGCGAGCGTTCTGTTGAAGGCGCTGTCGCATGAGACGCGGCTGATCATTCTTTTCATGCTGGCAAAGCGTGAAAAAACCGTGAAAGAGATCGAGGAACTGCTCGGTCTCCAGCAGGCAGTGGTATCGCAGCATCTGGCGCGTTTGCGACTGGAGAAGCTGGTCGATACCCGCCGCGAGGGCCGGCTGATCTACTATGCCGTCGCCACATCGGAGATCCGCGCCGTCGTCGCATCCCTGCAAGAAGTTTTTTGTGCAACCGATTGCTGAGCGCTGACGCGTCCGCAGATATTGCGCTTGCCCTATCGTCCGTCTAACTCTTCCCTTCGGGAGAGATGAATGATCGACAAGCTGGAATTCTTCATTGCGCTGGCCAACCAGAAGCATTTCGGCCGTGCCGCGGAGGAATGCGGGGTGACGCAGCCGACCTTGTCGGCGGCGATCCGGCAGTTGGAGGACCAGCTCGGGGTCATGCTGGTGAGCCGCGGGTCGCGTTTTCAGGGGCTGACGCCTGAGGGCCAACGTGTACTCGAATGGGCGCGGCGTATTGTCGGCGATGCAAGGACGATGCGCGAGGAAATGCGGGCCGCCCGCAGCGGTCTTGCCGGTCATATCCGCATTGCCGCTATTCCGACCGCACTGGCGATGATCCCGAGGATCACCGCTCCGTTTCAGGAGCGGCACCCGGACGTCACCTTCTCGATCATTTCGCGTAATTCGCTGCAGGTGCTGAGCCTGCTTGAAAATCTCGAGATCGATGCGGGCATTACCTATCTCGAAAACGAACCGCTTGGACGGGTAACGAGCGTGCCACTCTATGCGGAGCGATATCATCTGATCACGGCCGCCGGCAGCCCATTGGCGGAGCGGACGAGCGTCACCTGGAAGGAAGTCGGCGCCCTCAGGCTCTGTCTGCTGACCGCCGACATGCAGAACCGTCGCATCATCAACCGGCACCTGGTCGAGGCGGGCGCGACGGCCCATCCGACATTGGAATCCAATTCGATGATCGTGTTGTTTTCCCACGTCCTTACCGGGCGCTGGGCAAGCATCATGCCGAAGAATGTCGCGGATTCCTTCGGTTTTCCGGCGGATATCCACATGATCCCGATCACCGAGCCGGATGCGGAACATCTGGTCGGTCTCGTGGCGACCCATCGCGAGCCCTTTACCCCGCTGGTATCGGCCTTGCTACATGAAGCGCGTCTGCTCGCCGAGGGTGGTGGAAATCGATAGAAATTCTCTATCGACCGACGGGACTACATTATTGATCCCAAGTGCGTTCCCTGCGATTTTCATGGGGTAGCAAGCGCTTGGGAGGGCTGCTTATGGAATTGCATCGGGGTTCGGGCGAGATCGCGGCCCGCGCCGACGCCATTATCGAATCGATGAAATCGATGGAAGGTCCGCTCTTGCCGATCCTGCACGGGATCCAGGAGGAGTTCGGCTATGTGCCGCAGGATACGCTACCGCTGATTGCCAAGGCATTGAACCTTTCCCGCGCCGAAGTTCATGGCGTCATGACCTTCTATCATGACTATCGCGATCATCCAGCCGGCCGCCACGTCTTGAAGCTCTGTCGCGCCGAAGCCTGTCAGTCGATGGGCGGGGATGCAGTGGCCGAGCGCGTGAAGCAACTGCTCGGTGTCGAATTCCATCAGACCACGCTGGATGGCAGCGTGACGCTGGAGCCGGTCTATTGCCTCGGGCTTTGCGCCTGCGCCCCTGCTGCAATGCTCGACGGGGAGCTCCATGGCCGACTGGATGACGAGGCAGTGGAAGACCTCGTGATGGAGGCCCTCCGATGACTGCGAAGATCTATGTGCCCCGCGATGCCGCCGCTTTGTCGCTCGGCGCGGAAAAGGTGGCGAAGGCCATTGCCAAGGTGATCGCGGATCGCGGCCTCGATGCGCAGATCGTGCGTAACGGCTCGCGCGGCATGTTCTGGCTGGAGCCCCTGGTCGAGGTCGAGGTTGACGGCAGGCGTATCGGCTACGGCCCTGTGAAGCCCGCAGATGTGCCCGCTCTCTTCGATGCTGGGCTGATGAACGGCGGCTCGCATCCCCTCTGTCTTGGGGAGGTCGAAAGCCTCCCTTTCCTCCGCGACCAGACCCGTCTCACCTTCGCGCGTTGCGGCATCACCGATCCCCTTTCGCTCGAGGACTACGAGGCCCATGGCGGTCTGCGGGGGCTTCGGTCGGCTGTCGGCATGGCCGCGGCCGATATCGTCAGGCAGGTCACCGAATCAGGCTTGCGCGGCCGCGGTGGCGCGGGTTTTCCGACCGGCATCAAATGGAAAACGGTGCTCGATGCACCGGGAGCACGCAAATATATCGTTTGCAATGCCGACGAGGGCGACAGCGGCACCTTCGCCGACCGAATGATCATGGAAGGTGATCCCTTCGTGCTTATCGAAGGCATGGCGATAGCTGGGCTTGCGACGGGTGCGACCAAGGGCTTCGTCTATACGCGTTCGGAATATCCGCATGCGATCGCCACGATGACGCAAGCCGTCGAAATCGCGCGCAACGCCGGCATTCTCGGCGCCTCGGTGCTCGGTTCCGGCAAGGCCTTCGACATGGAAATCCGCACCGGCGCCGGCGCTTATGTCTGCGGCGAGGAAACGGCGCTCTTGAACAGCCTCGAGGGCAAGCGCGGCATCGTGCGCGCCAAGCCGCCATTGCCGGCGCATAAGGGCCTGTTCAACTGTCCGACCGTCATCAACAACGTGATTTCGCTCGCCTCCGTGCCCGTCATCATGGACAAGGGGGCCGAGTTCTACCGTGATTTCGGCATGGGTCGTTCGCGGGGAACCATCCCGCTTCAGATCGCCGGAAACGTCAGATATGGCGGCCTTTATGAGACGGCCTTCGGCCTTTCGCGCGGTGATATCGTCGACAGGATCGGCGGTGGCACGGCGACGGGCCGACCGGTGAAGGCGGTGCAGGTGGGTGGGCCGCTCGGGGCCTATTTTCCGCGCACTCTGTTCGATACGCCGTTCGACTACGAATCCTTTGCGGCCAAGGATGGCCTGATCGGACATGCCGGCATCGTCGTTTTCGACGACACGGCCGACATGTTGAAGCAGGCGCGCTTCGCCATGGAATTCTGCGCGGTCGAAAGCTGCGGCAAGTGCACGCCCTGCCGGATCGGCTCGACGCGTGGCGTCGAAACGGCGGACAAGATCGCTAGGGGCATCGAGCCGGAGAAGAACAGGGTTCTGCTCGCCGATCTCTGCAACACGATGAAGTTCGGTTCGCTCTGTGCGCTCGGGGGTTTTACGCCCTATCCCGTCATGAGCGCGATGACCCATTTTCCGGAGGATTTTTCTCCGGCTCCCTTGATTGAAGCGGCGGAGTAAATCCATGTCCCTCGTTCCAGAAATCGATTACGGCACGCCGGCCTCCCAGTCCGAAACCATGGTGACGCTGACCATCGACGGACGGCAGATCACGGTACCCGAGGGTACGTCGATCATGCGCGCGTCGATGGAAGCCGGCATCCAGGTGCCGAAGCTCTGTGCCACCGACATGGTCGATGCCTTCGGCTCCTGTCGCCTCTGTCTCGTCGAGATCGAGGGCCGCAACGGCACGCCGGCCTCGTGCACGACGCCGGTGGCATCCGGCATCGTCGTTCATACTCAGACCGGTCGTTTGAAGGATATCCGTCGCGGCGTGATGGAGCTCTATATCTCCGACCATCCGCTCGACTGTCTGACCTGCGCGGCCAATGGCGATTGCGAGCTTCAGGACATGGCGGGCGCCGTCGGCCTGCGCGATGTGCGCTACGGCTACGAGGGCGACAATCACGTCAAGGCGCGCAACAGCGGCGACATCAATCTGAAATGGATGCCGAAGGACGAGTCGAATCCTTACTTCACCTATGATCCGTCGAAGTGCATCGTCTGTTCGCGCTGCGTGCGCGCCTGCGAGGAAGTGCAGGGGACGTTCGCGCTCACCATCGAGGGCCGCGGCTTCGGCTCGCGCGTCTCGCCCGGCATGCACGAGCATTTCATCGACTCGGAATGCGTATCCTGCGGCGCCTGCGTGCAGGCATGCCCGACGGCGACGCTGACGGAAAAGTCGGTCATTGCCATCGGCCAGCCGGAGCACTCGGCCGTCACCACCTGCGCCTATTGCGGCGTCGGCTGTTCCTTCAAGGCGGAGATGCGCGGCGAGGAGCTGGTGCGCATGGTGCCGTGGAAGGATGGCCAGGCCAATCGTGGTCATTCCTGCGTCAAGGGCCGGTTCGCCTATGGTTATTCGACCCACAAGGACCGTATCCTCAACCCGATGATCCGTGAAAAGGTCAGCGATCCCTGGCGCGAAGTGAGCTGGGACGAGGCGTTTTCTCATATCGCCACCGAGTTCAAGCGCATTCAGTATCAATATGGCCGCGAATCGGTTGGCGGTATCACGTCGTCGCGCTGCACCAATGAAGAAACCTTCCTGGTGCAGAAGCTGGTGCGCGCCGGCTTCGGCAACAACAATGTCGACACCTGCGCCCGCGTCTGCCATTCACCGACCGGCTATGGCCTCGGCCAGGCGTTCGGCACCTCCGCCGGCACGCAGAATTTCGATAGCGTCGAGCAATCCGATGTCGTCGTCGTCATCGGCGCCAATCCGACGGACGGCCACCCGGTCTTCGGTTCGCGGCTGAAGAAGCGGCTGCGCCAGGGGGCGAAGTTGATCGTCATCGATCCGCGCCGCACCGATCTGGTGCGTTCGCCGCATGTCGAGGCCAGCTATCATTTGCCGCTGAAGCCGGGCACCAATGTCGCCATGATGACGGCGCTTGCCCACGTCATCGTGACCGAAGGGCTGTTCGACGAAGAATTCATCCGCGAGCGCTGCGACTGGTCGGAATTCGAAGATTGGGCTGCCTTCGTCGCCGAGCCCGAGCACAGCCCGGAGGAAACGGAAAAATTCACCGGCGTTCCCGCCGATCTCGTCCGCGGCGCTGCCCGGCTCTATGCCACCGGCGGCAATGGCGCCATCTACTATGGCCTGGGCGTCACCGAACACAGTCAGGGTTCGACGACGGTGATGGCAATCGCCAATCTTGCCATGGCGACCGGCAATATCGGCCGTCCCGGCGTCGGCGTGAACCCGCTGCGCGGCCAGAATAACGTGCAGGGCTCCTGCGACATGGGGTCCTTCCCGCATGAGTTGCCGGGCTATCGCCACATCTCCGACGATGCGACGCGCGATATCTTCGAAAAGCTCTGGGGTGTGAAACTCGACAACGAGCCGGGCCTGCGCATCCCCAACATGCTCGACGCCGCCGTCGATGGCAGCTTCAAGGGTCTCTATATCCAGGGTGAGGATATCCTTCAGTCCGACCCGGATACCAAGCATGTCGCGGCGGGCCTTGCCGCGATGGAATGCGTCGTTGTCCACGACCTCTTCTTGAACGAGACCGCCAATTACGCGCATGTGTTCCTGCCGGGCTCAACCTTCCTCGAGAAGGACGGCACCTTCACCAATGCCGAGCGCCGCATCAATCGCGTGCGCAAGGTGATGAGCCCGAGAAACGGCTATGCCGATTGGGAAGTCACGCAGAAGATGGCGCAGGCCATGGGGCTTGCCTGGAATTACCGCCATCCCTCCGAGATCATGGAGGAGATTGCCGCGACTACCCCGAGCTTTGCTCTGGTCTCCTACGACTATCTGGAGAAGATGGGCTCGGTGCAGTGGCCCTGCAACGAGAAGACGCCGCTCGGTTCGCCGATCATGCATGTCGACGGCTTCGTGCGCGGCAAGGGCAAGTTCATCCGCACCGAATATGTCGCGACCGACGAACGCACCGGACCGCGCTTTCCGCTGCTGCTCACCACCGGCCGCATTCTCAGCCAGTACAATGTCGGGGCGCAGACCCGCCGAACCAAGAACCTCATGTGGCATGCAGAGGACCGGTTGGAGATCCATCCGCACGATGCCGAGCAACGCGGCATTCGCGATGGCGACTGGGTGAAGCTTGCCAGCCGTTCCGGCGATACGACGCTGCGCGCGCTGATCACCGACCGCGTCGCGCCCGGAGTCGTCTACACGACCTTCCATCATCCGGACACGCAGGCAAACGTGATTACCACCGATTATTCCGACTGGGCGACGAACTGCCCGGAATATAAGGTGACGGCAGTGCAGGTCTCGCCCTCGAACGGCCCGTCGCAGTGGCAGATCGAATATGACGAGCAGGCACGGCAATCACGGCGCATCGCCGGGAAGATGGAGGCGGCGGAGTGATGGACGAGTTTATTCCTTCTCCCCAGCGGGGAGAAGGTGGCGCGAAGCGTCGGATGAGGGGGGCGAGAAGCGATAGCTTCGAGCACCCTGAGCGGACGCGAAGGGCAGATCCTACCGTGCTGAGAGCCCCCTTCATCCGCCCTTCGGGCACCTTCTCCCCGAGGGGAGAAGGGGATGGCGCATCATGATCTCCTTCAAACCGACCGCTACCGTCGCCGAAACCGCGCGTCGCAATGGCGTCGTTCATTCCTCGTCGCGCGTCGTTCCCGAGGAAGTGCCGATCGCTTTTTCCTATGGCGGCTCGTCGCATGCGGTGATGATGGGGACGCCCGCCGATATCGAGGATTTCGCCGTCGGTTTCAGCCTGACCGAGGGCATCATCACCGATATCGCGCAGATCGCCGCCATCGAGCCGATCGAGGACGAGCAGGGTATCGACGTGCAGATTAGCCTGGTCGACGAGGTTGCAGATGCCTTGCGCGTCCGGCGACGGCATATGGCCGGTCCGGTCGGCTGTGGGCTTTGCGGCATCGAGTCGATCGAGCAGGCGGTGCGCAAGGTGCCGGATGTTTCAGGCGCGACCTTGACGCTGTCCCATGCGGACATCGTCGGCGCCATCGCGCTTCTCAACGATGCCCAGCCGCTTCACCGCGAGACCCGGGCGGTGCATGGCGCCGGATTCTATTCTCCCGGCAAAGGGCTGATTGCGGTGCGCGAGGATGTCGGCCGGCATAATGCGCTCGACAAGCTCTGCGGTGCCGTTATCCGCTCCGGCCACAAGGGTACGGATGGCATTGTCGTCGTCACGAGCCGGCTGTCGGTCGAGATGGTGCAGAAGGCGGCAATCCTTGGAAGCCCGATGCTCCTTGCCATTTCCGCGCCGACGGCGCTTGCCATTCGCACCGCCGAAGAGGCCGGCATGACACTCGTCGCGCTGGTGCGCGGCGACGATTTCGAGATTTTTACGCATTCGCATCGCATCACGCCGGGGAGCATCGCCGATGTCGCTTGAAGAGGCACCGCACAGCAAGACCGGCGCGAAGCTCGTCTACATGGCAAACCAGATCGCGACTTTCTTCAAGACGCAGCCGCAGGCTGAGGCCGCCCAGGGCGTGGCGACGCATATCAACAAATTCTGGGAGCCGCGAATGCGGCGGCAGTTCTTCGAGATCGTCGATCAAGGCGAAAGCGGGTTGCATCCGCTGGTGCTGGAGGCGGTGCCGCTCATCCACCGGCCCGACACGGCCAAGAAGGACTGATCCCTACGAGCTTCACAGGTCTCAGCCATCGGAGTGCTGGACGGAAGCCATCATCTGCAGTCAAAAACAACAGTGCTAAAAAAACCGCCCCGGCGAACGGGGCGGTCGATGAGTTTTGTGCTGCCTGCTGAGGCGATCATGCCGCCCGTCGCGATGCCGATCTGTAGGATTGTCTGGTATCGCCCATGTGGAACTGACTCAGCAGCGTGCGCAGAGCTTCCGCTTCCATGGCCAGCTTTTGGCTCGCGGCGGTGCTCTCTTCGACCATGGCGGCGTTCTGCTGCGTGGTCTGGTCGAGCGAATTGACCGCGTGGTTGATTTCCGTGAGGCCGGTCGATTGCTCCTTCGCCGCCTCGACGATCGCCACGACGTTGGCGTTGATGTCGGCCACCTGCGTGACGATTTCCTCCAATGCCTTGCCCGTCTGGCCGACAAGGCCGACGCCGTTCTTCACCAGATCGCTCGAGGTGTTGATCAGCGCCTTGATTTCCTTGGCCGCACTTGCCGAGCGCTGCGCGAGCTCGCGCACTTCCTGCGCCACCACCGCAAAGCCCTTTCCTGCCTCTCCGGCGCGGGCGGCTTCGACACCAGCGTTCAGGGCGAGGAGGTTGGTCTGAAAAGCGATATCG
>JAGWJK010001223.1 GCA_028865845.1 Rhizobiaceae bacterium | reverse complement strand
GAGCGATGGTTATTGCCGGATCGTTGACTTCGACCGTCATGACGCTTTCTCCCTTGGCAAATCAGGCGGTGGAACCAACCACGCCCTCGACCAGATAGCTCATGCTTTCGAGCTCGATCGCGTCCTCGGCGTAGCTCTTGCCATCGGCGACGACCACGTTGCCCTTGTTGTCCTTCATCGGTCCCTTGAAGACCGAGAATCCGCCCTTCATCATTTCCGCTTTGGTGGCTTCGAACTTCTTGCGGGATTCGTCAGATACGCCTGGGCCGAGCGCGCTCATCTTCACGAAGCCGTCCTTCAGGCCGCCGCGCACGAAATTGCCGAGCTTTTCGCCGGCCTGGGCCTTCTTGACGAAATCGGAATAGACGTTGCCCCAGGCCCATTCGGCGCCGGTCAGATATTTTTGCGGTGCCAGCGGGCTCTGATTGGCGTGGTAACCGCAGACGAAGGCGCCACGGCCGGCGGCGGTTTCCACGACGACCTTCGGGCTGTCGACATGGCAGGTGATGACGTCGGCGCCCTGGTCGACCAGCGCGTTCGTCGCTTCGGCTTCCTTGACTGCCAGCGACCATTCGCCGGTGAAGATCACCTGGCAGGTGATGCTCGGATCGACCGAGCGGGCGCCGAGAAGGAAGGAATTGATGTTTTCGAGAACCTGCGGGATCGGCTTGGCGGCGACGAAACCGATCTTCTTGCTCTTCGTCGCATAGCCGGCGGTGATGCCGTTCAGATACTGGCCTTCGCCGATGTAGCCGAAATAGGAGCCGGTATTCATCGGATGCTTGCCCTCCTGCCAGAGGCCGCCGCAATGGCGGAACTGGACGTTGGGGTATTTTGCCGCCATCGCCAGCATGTGAGGATCGAAATAGCCGAAGGACGTGGGGCAGATCAGGCTGGCGCCGTCGAGGTTGATCATCGATTCCATCGTCTTCTGAACGTCGACGGTCTCGGGTACATTTTCTTCTTCGACCACGGTGACGCCGGGCATCGCCTTCACCACGGCAGCACCTTCGGCGTGCGACTGGTTATAGCCGTAGTCATCCTTCGGGCCGACATAGATGAAGCCGACGGTCAGCGCGGTCTGAGCAGAGGCGCGCGACGCGAGGAGGCCGGGCGCAAGCCCGGCGAGAGCGCCGGCGGCCGAGGTCTGCAGAAAATTGCGGCGGTTCATGGAAAGGAGTTTGGTCATTGCATGCTCCTTGCGGCCCTTCAGCCGGTTTAAATGGTTACAAAAAAGTGTATGCAATAGGCGTGCCAAATTTTAAGCTATTGAAAATAAAAGAAATAAATCCGGATCACTCGTTTCGATAAAAAACTGTATGCAGATTTTGCGAGCGAAGTGGTCAAAAAATATGCGGCGGTGATAATTTGGTCAATTGTGTATAAGGATTTCGAACGCATTCGCGCAAATTGAAAGCGTAAACCGATATATCCATTCGGAAATAACGGCTTTTCGGCCTTATTTGACTTTATTGCGTTAACACTGCATGTGTATGCAATCGCAGGGAAACGCAGATTCGGAATGTGAGACAGGTCAAGCGCAGGGAAATCATTCGAGCGGGAAACACCGTCGACGAGATGGTGCGGTCGATTGCCGATTTGATCGTCACCGGTGAGATATTGCCCGGTGAGAAGCTCGACGAGATATCACTTGCACAACGTTTCGAAGTGTCGCGAACGCCGGTGCGTGAAGCCTTGCGTCAGCTCTGCGCCATGGGTCTGGTTGCTCGCGAACCCAACCGGAGCGCCGTTGTCACCAATGTCAGCGAAACCCACCTCCACTCGATGTT
>JAGWJK010001222.1 GCA_028865845.1 Rhizobiaceae bacterium | reverse complement strand
ACGGCCGCATTGTTTCCAATGCAGCCGTTTTGTTTTTAAGCAACCAGGCCGAGCTTACTTGCGCGGAACCTTCGGAACCGTGCCGCCCTTGCGAGGCGACTTGGTTTCCGGCTCGTCGCTTTCACCGGTAGACGGGGTCTTCGGCGAGCGGCGGGCATCCGATGCCGTGCCAGCCTTGCTGACGCGGCTTCTGGTCTTGACGGTATCGCCGTCATCCACATCAGCCTCGACTTCGGCTTCAACCACTTCGGCTTCCGGCTTCGGCCGGATGGGCGCGGTATCGGCAATCGATTCGAGCACGATGCCGGTGGTGCCGTCTTCCTTCTTGCCGACGGTAACCTTGACGACGCCACCCTTCTTCAGCTTGCCGAAGAGGATTTCGTTCGCCAGCGGCTTCTTGATGCTTTCCTGGATGACGCGCGCCAGCGGACGGGCGCCCATCTTGTCGTCGTAACCCTTGTCCGACAGCCATGCGATCGCATCTTCGTGCAGGTCGAAGGTCACGTTGCGTTCGGAAAGCTGCGCTTCCAGCTGCATGATGAACTTCTGCACGACCTTGTGGATGACGGTCGTCGGCAGCGGTGCAAACGGAATGGTCGCGTCCAGACGGTTGCGGAACTCCGGCGTGAACAGGCGGTTCAGAGCCTCTTCATCCTCACCCGTACGCTTGGACGAACCGAAGCCGATAGCGGCCTTGGCCATTTCCGACGCACCCGCATTGGTCGTCATGATCAGGATGACGTTGCGGAAGTCGATCTTCTTGCCGTTGTGGTCGGTCAGCGAACCATGGTCCATGACCTGCAGCAGGATGTTAAAGATATCCGGATGCGCCTTCTCGATTTCGTCGAGCAGGACCACGCTGTGGGGATGCTGATCGACACCGTCGGTCAGAAGACCACCCTGGTCGAAGCCGACATAGCCGGGAGGTGCGCCGAGCAGACGGGAAACCGTGTGACGCTCCATATATTCCGACATGTCGAAGCGCAGCAGTTCGACGCCGAGCGACGATGCAAGCTGCTTGGCGACTTCCGTCTTGCCGACGCCTGTCGGGCCGGAGAAGACGTAGCAACCGATCGGCTTGTTCGGTTCGCGCAGACCCGCACGGGCAAGCTTGATCGAAGTCGACAGAGCTTCGATAGCCGTATCCTGGCCGTAGACAACCGAGCGCAGTTCCTGCTCAAGGTTGGCGAGAACCATCTCGTCGTCCTTTGAGACCGTCTTCGGCGGAATGCGAGCCATGGTGGCGATCGTAACCTCGATCTCCTTTTCGGTGATCAGCTTACGACGCTTCGACGGCGGCAACAGCATCTGAGCCGCACCCGTTTCGTCGATAACGTCGATCGCCTTATCCGGCAGCTTGCGGTCGGAGATGTAGCGAGCCGACAGCTCGACGGCCGACTTGATGGCGTCGTTCGAGTAGCGCAGGTGATGATACTCTTCGAAATAGGGCTTCAGGCCCTTCATGATTTCGATGGCATCCTCGATGCTCGGCTCGTTGACGTCGATCTTCTGGAAGCGGCGGACCAGAGCCCGGTCCTTCTCGAAGAACTGGCGGTATTCCTTGTAGGTGGTCGAACCGATGCAACGGATCGCGCCGGACGACAAAGCGGGCTTCAGCAGGTTCGATGCATCCATCGCTCCGCCGGAGGTAGCACCTGCGCCGATAACCGTATGGATTTCATCGATGAACAGCACGGCGCCGGGATACTCTTCGAGTTCCTTGACGACCTGCTTCAGGCGCTCTTCGAAATCGCCGCGATAACGGGTGCCGGCGAGCAGCGTGCCCATGTCGAGCG
>JAGWJK010000133.1 GCA_028865845.1 Rhizobiaceae bacterium | reverse complement strand
TTCGCCTGGTTAGCCGAGCGATTGGAGCAGGCAAAAACGGCTGGCGAAAAGGTCGTGGTCATGAACCACTATCCGGTCTTTCCGGAAGAAGCCCATAATGCATTGGATGCCGAGAGGATCGTCGCGCTTCTTGCACGTCACGACCACGTCATCGCCTATCTCAACGGCCACAACCATGCCGGCAACTACGGCGAGCTGAACGGCACGCATTTCGTCAATTTCAAAGGCATGGTCGATACGGCCGATAGCAATGCCTATGCGCTTGTCGCCGTTTACAGCGACAGGATCGCCATCACCGGGTTTGGGCGAGAGATCGACAGGGTATTGCCGCTGACGTAGCAGGCTCTTAGCCTGCCGCCCGCATCTCCATGACGGCCCGCTTCGGCGGCGCGCCGAACATGCGGGCATATTCGCGGCTGAACTGCGAAGCGCTTTCGTAACCGACCTGATAGGCGGCTCCGGCAACATTGGAACTGCCCGTCGTCATCAGTCGCCGGGCTTCCAGCAGGCGCAGCTGCTTTTGATATTGCAGCGGCGTCATCGAGGTCAGCGTCTTGAAATGCTGGTGGAATGACGAGGGGCTCATCCGCGCCACGGCAGCGAGCTGCTCGATGCGGATCGGCTCCGCAAAATTTTCGCGCAGCACGCGGATGGCATCGGCGATGCGGCGCGTATGACTGTCCGGCAGGCCGAGCTTGCAGACTTCGCCGCCGTTCGGGCCGGTGAGCAGCCAGAAGCAGATTTCCCGCATGATCGCCGGGTAGAGAACCGGGATTGCCTTCGGCGTTTCCACCAGCCGCATCAGCCGCAGCATGCAATCGGCGAGCTGGTCCTCGACATCCTGCACGAACAGGCCAAAACCGGTGTTTCCGTTCGGCTTCGGCGGGGTGTCCAGCTGCTCCATGACCTCGCGCATGATACCGACGTCGAATTCCAGCGATATCGCCAGGTAAGGTTCTTCCTCGCTCGCCTTGATGACGCGCCCGAAGGCCGGAAGCTCGATGCTGACGATCAGCGCCTGCATTTCCCCATAGTCGAAGATCGCATCGCCGAGCAGCAGCTGTTTGGCACCCTGGATGACCAGGCAAAGCGTCGGCTTATAGACCATCGGATGTGGCATCATCTGCTGGGTCGACTGCATCAGGTAGAAGCCGCCGACAGGCGTCGGGAAAAAGTGGTTTCCGCCGCCATGGGCTTTCGTAAAGGCGGTAATCGCTTCTTTCAGGTCGGACCGCATCGGCAATCTCCGGAGGCTGGTTCTCTTTGCCCTCATATTACTGCCACCCCTGTCAGGCACAAGGGGATTGGAGGAATAGGCAAGAAATTCGAGAGTTCCGGCATTCAGGAAAGCCGGGTCCAGGGCGTAGGCTTAGACCATCGAAAACGCTCAGGAGAGCCGAAATGCCGAATGAAAACTCAACCAATTCAACCGGAAAGATTGCCATCATCACCGGCGGCAGCCGTGGTCTCGGCCGCAACGCCGCGATTAATCTCGCCAAGCGCGGCACCGATGTCATCTTCACCTACCATTCGAATCGGGCAGAGGCGGATAGCGCCGTCGCAGAAATCGAAGCCTTCGGGCGCAAGGCCGTGGCGCTGCAGCTCGATGCCGGCGACATCGCCGCGTTCGACGGTTTCGTCGCCAATCTGAAGCAGGCCCTGCAGCAAACCTGGGGCCGCGATCGCTTCGACTTCCTCGTCAATAATGCCGGCACGAGCTACCACGCCGCCTTCTCCGAAACCACCGAAGCCGAGTTCGACAAGCTCTACAACGTCCATTTCAAGGGCGTTTACTTCCTGACTCAGAAGCTGCTGCCGCTGATCAATGACGGCGGCCGCATCATCAACATATCGAGCGGCCTTGCGCGTTTCAGCTATCCGGGCTCATCCGCCTATGCGGCGATGAAGGGCGCAGTCGAGGTTCTGACCCGCTATCTCGCCAAGGAACTCGGATCACGCGGGATTGCCGTCAACACCGTGGCGCCGGGCGCGATCGCGACGGATTTCAGCGGCGGCATGGTGCGCGACAATCCCGAAGTCAACAAGCTGGTCGCGTCCAACACGGCACTCGGCCGTGTCGGATTGCCGGATGATATCGGCCCCTTGATCGCCTCGCTTCTGTCCGAGGACAACCGCTGGGTCAACGCCCAACGCATCGAAGCCTCGGGCGGCATGCAGATCTAATCGTCGTCGAGAGCCGGAATGCCGCCATAAAAATGGTTGGGAAATCCATCCCGGTCACGGCGGCATTCCGGTATCGGCTTCGACCCAGCATTCAGTTCGCGGCGGATGGCGCATTCACCTGCCATCCGCCGACCCAGATCTCGCGCAGCCGGTCGCCTTCGCCCTTGAACCAGCTTGCGGTCGCTTCGCAACGTTCGATCCGGTCGCTGCGGAAGTTGCGGATAGCTTGGCGCAGCTCGCACCAGGCGACGACGTTCGCGGTTTCGGAATAATAGATCAGGGCGATCGGGCGGATGATGCGTTCGCTGGCGCGGCCGAGTTCGTCGCGATAGGCGAGATCGAGCTTTTCCTCATCGCGAATGGCGCGCCGGACCAGGGCGAGGTCGATGGCAGCAGCCGAGGGTGCTGCAAAACCCCAGGCATGCAGTGCGTTGGCATCGAGCGTCTGGCGAAGTGGCGGCGGCACCGCGCCGGCGATCTTGGTGCTGACCCGTTTTGCCGCAAGCTTCAGCTCGTCGTCGCCCGTGCGTTCCAACAGCGCCAGGGCGAGTACGATCGCCTCCATTTCCTCGATCGAAAACATCAAGGGCGGCAGGTCGAAACCGGGGCGAAGGATATAGCCGATGCCACGTCCGCCTTCGATCGGCACCCGCATTGCCTGCAGCGCGACGATATCGCGGTAGACCGAGCGCACCGTCACTTCCAGTCTGACGGCGATATCGGCGGCAGTGACCGGCCGTTTGGCCAGCCGGAGAATCTGGATGATCTCGAACAGGCGCGACGCCTTGCGCATTTCATCCTCTCCAGCCGCACGCTCCTGACAATACCCTGTCAGTTGGGGTGATTTATAAAACTTCCTATCGATTTGAAAATCAACAAAATCCTCCGCGGTCCGTCTGCGAGAGGCGATAGGCAACTGACATGGGCTACTCCGAAAACCTCTGGCTTTTTTTCATCCTTCTCTTCGGCATCATAATCGTTCCCGGAATGGACATGCTGTTCGTGCTTGCCAATTCCCTGACGGGAGGGCGGAGTGCCGGGCTTGCCGCGACCGGCGGCATCATGCTTGGCGGTGCCGTGCACTCGGCGAATGGCGCACTCGGCATCGGGCTTTTGATGCATTTCGTGCCTGTTCTCTTCAATCCGCTCCTTCTCGCCGGCGCTGCCTACATGGCCTGGATCGGTTTCACGCTGATGCGCAGTTCGATCACCGTGAGCGGCCATGGGCCAACCGGCAGCCGATCGTCCTGGCGGGCGTTTCGCCAGGGCGCGGTGACCTGCCTGATCAATCCCAAGGCCTACCTCTTCATGTTCGCGGTCTATCCGCAATTTCTGAAGGCGGATTACGGCCCGATCTGGATCCAGGCCGTCGTCATGGGCCTGATGACGGTCGCCACCCAATTTGCCGTTTACGGTGGCCTCGCAGTGACTGCGAGCCGCAGCCGCGAGCTGCTGAAATCCAACCCCAAGACGACGATATTGGTCGGCCGCATCGCCGGGTTGCTGCTGATGGCGGTCTCACTGTTCACGATCTGGGAGGGGTGGCGACCGGGCTGAAAGGCCGAAAGAGGCTCGATTATTACAAATATGAGACTGATTTCATTTATTTATCACCACTTTGTGACTTCATTGCCGGAGCCTAAACCGGCAAACATAGCGCCGTCACGAGAGCCGGATGAGATCGGGTCGAATCGGCCTGGTATCTCA
Source organism: Rhizobiaceae bacterium (assembly GCA_028865845.1). Classification (GTDB taxonomy): domain Bacteria; phylum Pseudomonadota; class Alphaproteobacteria; order Rhizobiales; family Rhizobiaceae; genus Rhizobium. The sequence goes on along the minus strand of JAGWJK010000133.1, from coordinate 4,885 downwards.
ATCCGCCTCTAATTGAAGGGATGGAGCAGGATGGCCGCGACCGTTTCACAGTTTTCGGGCATCATGTTCTGGCGTCGGCCGCATTCGCGGTCCTGATCACATGGAGAGGTCTATGAATTGGAAAGCAATTTTGGCTGCGACGGTCCTGGCCGGCGTTGCCTGTGGTTCCGTCGTTGCGGCCGATGGCACGCATGATTCTCGTATCGCGATGATGAAGAAGATCGGCGGCGCTGCCGGCGCTCTCGGCGCCATCGCCAAGGGCGACAAGCCCTATGATGCCGATGCCGTCAAGGCTGCTTTGACGACGATTGCCGAGACTGCGAAGGCCTTCCCGGATCAGTTCAACCCGGACAGCGACAAGACCGACGCCGAGGTCAACCCGAAGATTTGGGACAATCTCGATGACTTCAAGGCGAAGGCCGCAAAGCTGTCCGGCGACGCGGAAACGGCGCTTGCCCAGCTTCCGGCTGACAAGGCCGGTGTCGGCGCTGCGCTGAAGACGCTCGGCGCGGATTGCGGTGCCTGTCATCAGGCCTACCGCATCACCAAGAACTAAGCGGTAGGCCGGTTTAGCCTCGAGATCGATCGAAACGTCCGCGCTGGCCTTGCCGCCGGTGCGGGCGTTGGTATTTAAAGTCAGGACGATGAACGTTAGGGGATGCGAGGCATGGTTGCGCGTTTTGTCCGGTGGCTGCTCTGTCTTGTCGGCCTCGTCATCATCGGTTTCGGGGCCTTCTACGTCATCACCGCGCCGTCGCCGCTGCCGGCAAGCCATTGGGCAAACCTCGGCGATCCCGACATCAAGAACGGTGAGATGGTATTCTGGGCCGGCGGCTGCACAAGCTGTCACGCGGCGCCGGGCGCCCAGGGCGATGCCAAGCTGGTTCTGTCCGGCGGCCTTGCGCTGAACAGCCCTTTCGGCACCTTCCATGTCCCGAATATTTCGCCGGATGAAAAGGCCGGCCTCGGCACCTGGACGCTAGCCGATTTCGGCAATGCGATGAAACGCGGCGTCGGCAAGAACGGCGAACACCTCTATCCGGCGTTTCCCTACGGCTCCTATGCCCGCATGACGGACAAGGACATCAACGATCTCTGGGGTTTCCTGAAAACCCTGCCGAAGAGCGACAATGTGGCGCCGCCGCATGAATTGCCGTTCCCCTTCAATATCCGCCTGGCGCTGGGCGGCTGGAAGTTCCTCTATTTCAACGACGAACCGCGGGTCGTCATCGCCAATGCCGACGACAAGATCAAACGCGGCCAATATCTTGTCGAAGGACCTGGTCACTGTGGCGAGTGCCACACCCCGCGCGATGGGCTCGGAGGCTTCCAGAGAGGTCAATGGCTGGCTGGCGCGCCCAACCCCGAAGGCAAGGGTCAGATCCCGAACATAACGCCCGGATCGAAGGCGATCGGCAATTGGAGTGCTGGCGACATCGCCAATTATCTCGAAACCGGCTTCACTCCGGACTTCGATTCCGCTGGCGGCTCGATGGCGGAGGTTCAGCAGAACATCGCCCACCTGCCGGCCTCGGACCGAGAAGCGATTGCCGCCTATCTCAAGGCCGTTCCGTCGCGATAGGGAGGGGCGTCAGCCGCCCACCCGCCGCGCCATATAGAGGTGTGTTTCGTACTGTAGCTCGAATTGCCCACCATGCGCATCGATCGCGTCGGCGATCGCACCGAGAAGCGTTTCCAATTGCTCCGGCGCCAGAAGCCGATGGCCGGATAGCGTGCGCAGCAAGTCGGTATAGCTTTTAGCGCTGTGCGTGCGGCTCCAGGCATACCGACGCTGCCAGGGCTGTTCAAAACGTTCCGATCGGTAAAGTTCGGCGGCGAACGGTCCGTCGGGTAGATACCATGCTTCCGCCGATGGTCCGGAGAGGGAAGGAGCGTACCGCGCATAGATCTCCGCTATGTTCTTGCCGAGCGGCGAAGGAATCGGCATCGGCACATTTGCGAACACCGCCAGAAATCCCTCGGGCGCAAGCACGTCGGCTGCTTTGGCGAGCCGGATTTCCGGCTGGACCCAGTGCAGGGATTGCGCCGCAACTACCAGCGTGAACCTGGCGGGGCCGGCGTCCCAGCCTTCGAATGTCGTTTCGACGAAACGCACCGCGGGAAAACCGGCGAGATTGTCGCGCGCCAGCCGGATCAGCTCCGCGCCAGGATCCAAGGCGACGACGGCAAGCCCGCGAGCAGCAAATCCCAAGGTCGCCTGACCCGTGCCGCAACCGATCTCCAATATCCTCCCGTCGGCGGCAAGTTCGGCTGCGGCGATAATGTCGTCAAACACCTCATCAGGATAGGTCGGCCTGATCTCGCCATAAAGCGTTGCCACGTCATTGAAAGTGAAACGTCGCTCCGACATGGATCCTCCGCAATTCCTCCGTGCCGACGAGGCCTGCGGCATCGTCGGCAAATCTTCGATGCAAGAACAGCATACGGACACGCGCGCCGCTCAAGCGATGGCCTGCAGGTAGCGCATGCCGGTGACGGGTCGCGCCTTGAAGTCCATCTGTTCGTAGAAGCGATGGGCCTGGACATTGCCGGTGGCGGCGCTGACCGAGAGGTAGCCGCAGCCTGCCTTGCGGGCGAGGTCACGGGCGCGGTCGACGAGATGCTGGCCGATGCCGTGGCCGCGATGGCCGTCGCGGACGAAGAGGTGATGCAGGTCCATGCCGCGCTGGCCGTCCTGCGCCCTGTAGAGGGGCACGAGAATGGCGTAGCCGATCAACCCATCTCCACCTTCCACTACCAGTGCCGTGATCCATGGCAGCGGACCGAACAGGTCACGCTCCAGTTGCTCCGGCGTTGCCGCCGACGGGTCACCGTGATGGGCCGCAAGCAGGCGGATCATGTCGCCGAGTTCCGGCAAGTCGCGCGGCTGCGCAGTGCGGATGGTGATGACCGGCGGTCGTAAAAGTGAGATTTCGCTATCGTCGAGCATGGGTTTCGCGTCCTTTTTCGAGTATGCCGTCAGGACGCTGCCGATACAACAAAGCCGCCTGACGGCGGCTTGTTGACAATATGATCTGTCTTGGCCGCCCCTTACAGGTAGAGCCAAAAGTACGAGCAGTTATGGAGCGCGTGCGTGATCATGCCGACATACATGACCTCGAACGGCGGATTTGTCAACGGGGCGTCTCAATGCTCCGTTTCGCACAGTCCATGGTCGGAAAGCGCGCGGATGACGTAGCAGTCCTCGATGCTGTGGCCGTCGCAATGGGAAACGATGCGCTCCAATTCATGCTCCAGCCGCTTTAGTTGCGCGATCTTGTTTCGCACCTCGCTCAGATGATCGCGGGCAATGCGATCGGCGCCCTCGCAGGGGCGGTCCGGATGCTGGCTAAGCGAGATCAGTTCCTTGATCGCATCAATGGTGAGCCCGAGGTCGCGGCCGTGGCGGATGAAAGCCAATCGCTCGAGGTCGGCATTGGAGTAACGCCGCTGGTTGCCCTCGCTGCGTTCCGGCGCCGAAATCAATCCCATCTGCTCGTAATAGCGGATCGTCGGCACCTTGACGCCGGCGCGCTTCGACAAATCACCGATCGACAGCATCTGCGAAATCCTCGTCTCGAACCTCTAGTCTCTATAGCAATTCAATATGGGTCCGTGGACGAAAAACTGCAAGCAGGACGGTGCCACAGCGGGCCAAGCCATCGGCGCATGCCATTGTTTTCCGTTGCGACGTGTCGCTTCCGCCGGCCCATGGGCTCGATCCTGCCGTGCGGTGACCAGCCGCGATTGCGGTAGCAAACCCCGCTTCCCTTTTACGAGGCAATATAGTATACCCCCCTATATTATATTTGAGGATGACATGTCTCACACCATTCGCGAACAGGCAAAGCTGCTTTCCCGCGTCCGCCGCCTCAAGGGGCAGATGGAGGCCGTAGAGCGGGCGCTCGAGGCCGAGCGTCCCTGTGGCGAGGTGCTGCAGCTTCTTGCCTCGATCCGCGGCGCGCTGACCGGGCTGACCGGCGAAATATTGCAGGATCATCTGCATGAGCATGTGCTGCATGCGGAAGACGAACCGGCCCGCCGTCAAGCGGTGGACGAAATTTCCGATGTGCTGAAGACCTATCTGCGCTGAGCGGTGGTTTCGGTTTATTCGACAGGAGACTGAGTGATGAGTGTTTCTTCGGATGGCGTGACCCATGGCCACGTATTCCTCGGCGCCGACCATAGCCGCAACGAACGGCGAATCTGGCTGGTCATCGCGCTGACGACGGTGATGATGGTGATCGAGATCGGCGCAGGTACGCTGTACGGCTCCATGGCACTCGTTGCCGACGGCTGGCATATGTCGACCCATGCCAGCGCGCTGCTGATTTCCGCCTTTGCCTATCTCTATGCCCGCCGACAGGCGCACAATCCGCGCTTCACCTTCGGTACCGGCAAGCTCGGCGATCTCGCGAGCTTCGCAAGCGCCATTATCCTGGCAATCATCGCACTGCTGATGGGATGGGAGAGCCTTCTCAGACTGGCGCATCCGGTCGCCATCGATTTCCGCGAGGCAATCGCCATCGCCGTCGTCGGGCTGCTGGTCAATCTTGTCAGCGCATGGCTGCTCAGGGATGATCACGATCATCATCACGGCCACCACCACGGCCACGCCCATCATCACGATCACGACCACCATCATGATCATGACCACGATGAACACCATCACGGCGCGCGGGACAACAATCTGCGTTCGGCCTATGTCCATGTCATCGCCGACGCCACGACGTCAGTTCTGGCAATCGTTGCCCTCCTGCTTGGCAGCCGGTTCGGCTGGACGTTCCTCGATCCGCTCATGGGCATCGTCGGCGGCCTGGTGATCGCACAATGGTCCTGGGGATTGCTGCGCATGTCCGGCGCTGTCTTGCTCGATTTCATTCCG
>JAGWJK010001221.1 GCA_028865845.1 Rhizobiaceae bacterium | reverse complement strand
GGCATCAGCCAGAAATAGACGATGGCATGAAGCGTCCAGGAGAAGAAGACACGTGCCAGACCGGCGTCGATCGTCGAACGCAGGCCAAGCGCCACCGGCAGGATCTGCAGCAGCAGTTCAAGGGCTGCGCCCACTGCCGTCCAGCCCCAGAGATAGGAGCCGGCGACGTTCGCGTACATGGCAAGCGGCACCGGCAAGCCCGGATTGCCCCTCTTCCAGACGTAGAGATTGACAGACATCAACGCGACCCAGATCCACGAGCCGACGACCACCAGAACGACGCCGATGTAATAGAACGGGTTGCCGATCATCGGCGGATAGAATGTGTAGAGAACCGATGCCAGCCCCATCGACACCGGCACCATGGCCGTGATCGATCCGACGACGATCAGCCAGAAGCCGGCCCAGGCCCAACGCCGGCCGACCAACGGCTGCTTCAGCGCGCTTTCGCTGATGAAATAGCCGAAACCCATGGCGATCAGGGTTGGAAACACATAGCCCATGACGGTGCCATGCGCGGTTACCGAGCGGTAGTACCATTCCGGATTGCTGATCCAGCCGGCGAGCGGGCTGCGAATGAACATCTGCCATGCGCCGAGCAGAAGGGCGAGCCCGAAGACCGCGAAGGCGAGCCAGAAATGCGCAAGGATGAGGCGTCGGCTATTTAACACAACTGAGTCTCCGCTGGGTGGACGCCATCTTCATGAATTCGGCCTTGTCGATCACCTTGACCCGTGCCCACATGCCCTCGTGGCCGACGCTGCAGAATTCCTGGCAGGGCATCAGGTGTTCGCCCGGCTCCTTGAACTCGGCAGTCTGGACAGACACATAGCCCGGCACGAGCATGGAATTGATGTTGGTCTTCTGAACCAGCAGCCCGTGCACGACATCGGCGCTGGTCGCGCGGAAGGTCACCGGCGTGTTGGCGGGAACCAGAATGCATTCCGGCGTGAACGAATATTGCTGTCCGACCACGCGCACCGTCACCGAACCATCAGGCTCGACCGCGCTGCCGAGATTGCTTTCGACGAACTCGCCGGAAAGGTGAAGCGTCGTTGGATTGATCGTTTCGACCTGGCCCTGGGGAAGGGTTGCCTGATGAACGCCGGCAAAGACAGCCATGCCGGTGAGGAAGGCGATGATGAGGATCGAGATCGCCGCCCAGCGCCGCTCGATCCGTGCGGCGACAAGAGCGCTGGTGGAATGTCCCTGCTCGCTCATTGGATCACCCCGCGCGGAACGAAGACGAGCAGGTAAAACAGAATCCATATGGCGACGACGACGGCGGTCGCGATGCTGGCAACCACGATCGCCCCGCGCGGGCCGCTTGCCACGATCGCATCGACCTTCTCGTCGTGAGTACCGGGTGTCGAGCCCGGAGGAACGTCTGAGTTCAACATGCGGGCCTCATTGGAGCGGAACCGAGCGCAATTGGTTGGCGTCGCTGGCGCTGACCGGCGTGCCTCTGTTGCCCCAGGATGTTCGGATATAACTGACGACTGCCGCGACCTCGTTGTCGGAGAGCGAGACCGCAAAGGGCGGCATGCCATAGGGCATGGGATTGCCGGCAGTGCCCGGCGGATAGCCGCCGTTCAACACCATCCGGATCGGATTGACGGCGGAGTCCATCTGGATCGACTGGTTGCCGGCAAGCGGCGGATAATCGGGTACCCTGCCCTCCCCATTGATGCCGTGACAGCTCGCGCACTGGCCGTCATAGACGGTTTTGCCGAGACTGATGAGCAGGCTGCTTTCAGCATGCGGCAGCCTGGAAACCGGCGGCTCCGGAGAGTCCTGGGC
>JAGWJK010000132.1 GCA_028865845.1 Rhizobiaceae bacterium | reverse complement strand
AACCAGCGCTCGGGCATCCGCTGGAACACCGCCAAGGCCTTCCTGCGGCCAGCGTTGAAGCAGGGCAATTTGACAGTACTGACCAAGGCGCAGGTCCGTCGGCTACTGATCGAGGAAGATGCCGTCGTCGGCGTCGAATTCCAGCACGACGGTGAAGCCAAGCGTGCCTATGCCGATAGGGAAACCGTATTATCGGCCGGCTCGATAGGCTCGCCGCAGATCCTCGAGCTCTCGGGCATCGGCCGCGGCGACGTGCTGGGCAGGGCCGGCATCGAGGTCGTGCGTGAGGTGAGGAGCGTCGGCGAAAACCTGCAGGATCATCTGCAACTGCGCATGGCTTACAAGGTAACCGGCGTGCCGACGCTGAACGAGAAAGCAACGAAGTTGATCGGCAAAGCGACGATCGGGCTCGAATATCTCGTTCGCCGTTCGGGGCCGATGGCGATGGCGCCGAGCCAGCTCGGCATCTTCACCCGTTCCGGGCCGGACAAGGAAACGCCGGACCTGCAATATCACGTGCAGCCGGTCTCGCTCGACAAGTTTGGCGACCCGGTTCATCCCTTCCCGGCGATCACCGCCAGCGTCTGCAATCTTCGCCCCGAAAGCCGGGGGTCGGTGCATATCCAAAGCCCGGATTTCGCCATGCAGCCGGCGATCAGCCCCAACTACCTGTCGTCCCAGCGCGACCGCGATATCGCCGTACGCTCCATCCGCCTGACGCGCAGGATCGTCGCTCAGCCGTCCTTTGCGAAGTTCAAGCCGGAGGAGTTCAAGCCCGGCCCCTCCTATCAGACGGAGGCCGATCTCGAGCGTGCCGCCGGCGACATTGGCACGACGATCTTTCATCCGGTCGGCACCTGTCGTATGGGCAGCGACCCGCAAAGCGTCGTCGATCCCAGCTTGAAATTCAGGTCGCTGAAGCGGTTGAGGATTGCCGATGCTTCCGTCATGCCGTCGATCACATCTGGCAACACGAATTCGCCGACCATCATGATTGCCGAGAAGGCGGCGCAGATGATCCTTGCCGATGCCCGCTGAGCGCCTATTGATAGCGGGGATAGCGATGGAGAGTTTCGAATGCAGGGCATAGACCAGGTCATCGTCGAGCGTCAGGGATCCGCAGGGCTCATCAGGCTCAACCGGCAGCAGGCGCTGAACAGCCTGACCCTGCCGATGATCCGCGTGATGGCGGCCGCGCTGGAGGAGTTCGCAGCGGATGCCGCTGTTGCCAGCGTCATCGTCAGAGGTGAGGGCGAGCGCGCCTTTTGCGCCGGCGGCGATATCCGCCTTCTGCATGAGAGCGGCAAAAGCGGCTCCGCGAAGGCAGAAGCTTTCTGGCGCGAGGAATTCCATCTCAACCACGCGATCGCCAATTATCCGAAACCCTACGTCGCCCTGATGGACGGCATCACCATGGGCGGCGGCGTCGGCCTATCGTCGCATGGCAGCCACCGCGTCGTCACCGAGCGCACGCGCCTTGCCATGCCGGAGACCGGCATCGGCTATTTTCCCGATGTCGGCGCGACCTGGCTCCTGCCGCGCGCGCCGGGCGAGGCGGGGACTTGGATGGGGCTGACCGGCCTTTCGATCAATGCGGCTGATGCCATTCACGCGCGGCTTGCCGACCATTGCGTCGCCTCGACCGATTTAACGGCGATGATCGAGGCGATCACAGCGTTGCCAACGTCCGCATCTGGAGCCGATCTGCACGAATTGATCGCGCGCATGTCGATGCAGCCTGGCCCTTCCAGGCTCGCGGCGGAAAGCATGGTCATCGATCGCGCCTTGGCACATGATACGGTCGAAGAGATCCTGAAGGCGCTTTCGGCGGAGGAGGGTGAGTTCGCCGCCGAAGCATTGCAGACGATCGGCACGCGTTCCCCCACCAGCCTGAAGCTCACCCTTCGGCTGCTGCGTGCCGGCCGCGCAAGCCGGACCCTTGCCGCGTGCCTGCAGCGTGAACTCGGCGCCTGCCTGCGCGTTCTATCTGTTCCGGACTTCTACGAAGGCGTCCGCGCTGCGGTCATCGACAAGGACCGCAATCCGAAATGGTCGTCGGCAAGCCTTGCCGACGTCGACGATGCCAGCATTGATCGCTTTTTTGTCGAGGCGAAACCGCCACTTTTCGCAAGCTGATCAAGAAAGAGGGAGGAGCAATTATGACACGGATCGCATTTATCGGGCTCGGCAACATGGGCGGCCCCATGGCCGCCAATCTCGTGAAGGCTGGTCACGACGTCGCCGGCTTCGACCTTTCGCACGACATGATGAAGGCTGCCGAGGCGACTGGCGTCAAGGCGGCGAATGTGCTCAGCGAGGCGCTGGCCGATGCGGAGGTCGTCATCACCATGCTTCCCAAGGGCCAGCATGTGCTGACCGTCTGGACCGACATCCTAAGGTCGGTGCCGAAGGGAACGCTGTTGATCGACAGCTCGACCATCGACGTCGAAAGCGCCCGCAAGGCCCATGTCATGGCCGGCGCCGTCGGCTGCCTGTCGCTCGATGCGCCGGTATCGGGCGGTACGGGCGGTGCGACGGCAGGGACCCTGACCTTCATGGCGGGCGGCTCGCCCGAGAGCTTTGCCGGCGCCAGGCCGCTGCTGGAAGTGATGGGCGGCAAGATCGTCCATTGCGGCGAGGCAGGTGCCGGTCAGGCGGCAAAGATCTGCAACAACATGATCCTCGGCATTTCGATGATCGGCGTCTGCGAAGCCTTCGTGCTTGGCGAAAAGCTTGGCCTGTCGCATCAGGCTCTCTTCGACGTCGCCTCGACATCCTCGGGCCAGTGCTGGTCGATCAACACCTATTGCCCGGTGCCAGGTCCGGTCCCGACGTCGCCGGCCAACAAGGATTACAAGCCCGGCTTCTCGGCGGCACTAATGCTGAAGGATCTGCGGCTTGCGCAGGAGGCAGCCCTGTCGAGCGGGGCATCAACTCCTCTCGGTGCTGAAGCCGCGCAGCTTTTCGGCCTGTTCGAAAAACTCGGCAACGGCGGCCGGGACTTTTCCGCGATCATCGAAATGCTCCGAGAGAATGGTTGAGTATTGCTGATAGCCGCTAGGGTGAGGTGCCTTTCAGATAGCCGCGGCCTAACCGTCAGCCCCAATTCACCGCCACATCCCGCGCATCCGCGCGCCGACATCGACTCGTACCTCTCGTGCCCTGATAGCGGCGGTCGTTTCGCTGCGCGCTTGCGGCCAGCCGCAAACCTCGAAGAATTGCAGCAGGGTCACGGGAATGAACCGGGTGCGCGATGCATAAACGTGGCGATCGCCCTGCGAATGCTGCCCGTGAACGAAGAAGCGCTGCGGTGTCACCAGATCGAGGCCGTCCTTGGCGCGCGTCATGGCGACATAGAGCAGACGCCGTTCCTCTTCGATCTCCGAGGATGAGCCGACGGCAAGGTCGGCCGGAATGCAACCGTCGACGGCGTTGAGGACGAAAACGCGCGTCCACTCCTGGCCCTTGGCGGAATGGATGGTCGAGAGGATGAGATAGTCTTCGTCGAGCAGCGGTACGCCGGCCTGGTCGCTGGTGGCGTCGGGCGGATCGAGGGTCAATTCGGTGAGAAAGCGCTCTCGCGAGGCATAGCCGGCAGCGATCTGCTCAAGCTGGATCAGGTCTGCCTGCCGCGTCGCCGCATCTTCATGCGCCCGTTCCAGATGTGGTTCGTACCATTGCCGCACCAGGCCGATTTCCGCCGGCCATCCCGGCTTGCCGCTTTTCAGTTCCTGCATGGCGGCGACGAAGGCGGTCCAATCCTCACCGGTGCGTGGCGGCGGCGGCACGTCCGACAGCGCCGCCAGCGGATTTGGCGCCTCGCCGATAAGGTCGAGCACGCGCTGGGCGGTCGAAGGGCCAACGCCGGGCAGCAACTGCATCAGCCGGAAGCCGGCGACGCGATCGCGAGGGTTCTGCGCGAAACGAAGCGCAGCGAGCATATCCTTGACATGGGCGCTGTCGAGAAATTTCAGCCCGCCGAACTTGACGAAGGGAATGTTGCGGCGGGTCAGTTCCACTTCCAGCGGGCCGCTGTGATGCGAGGCGCGGAAGAGCACGGCCTGCTGCTTCAATCTCGTACCGCCCTCCCGGTTTTCCAGCACCATGTCGGCGACATAACGGGCCTGGTCGTTTTCGTCGCGCACCGTCACCAGTCGCGGCCGTTCGGCACTTTGACGCTCGGTTCGCAGGTTCTTGGTGAAGCGCTCCGAGGCAAGATCGATCACCGCGTTCGCGGCGGCAAGGATCGGCTGCGTCGAACGATAGTTGCGGTCGAGCGTGACGATATTGGCCGCCGGCGTAAACGAAGTGGGGAAGTCGAGAATGTTGCGCACCGTGGCGGCGCGGAAGGAATAGATGGACTGGGCATCGTCGCCGACGACGGTCAGGCCGTGGCCATCGGGCTTCAGCGCCATCAGGATCGATGCCTGCAGCCGGTTGGTAACCTGATATTCGTCAACAAGCACGTGGTCGAAGCGTCCGCCGATATCGGCAGCGATCAACGGCTCCTGCAGCATATGCGTCCAGTAGAGCAGCAGGTCGTCGTAATCGAGCACGTTCTGTGCCTGCTTGGCTTCGACATAGCCGGCAAATAGCTCGCGCAGCTGCTTGGCCCAGGTCGCGCACCACGGAAAGAAATCGCGCAGCATCTCTTCCAGCGGCGCCTCGGAATTGACGGCGCGGGAATAGATGGAAAGACAGGTGGCCTTGGTGGGGAAGCGACTTTCGAGCTTGGAGAAGCCGAGTTCGTGACGAACGAGGTTCATCAGGTCGGCGCTGTCTTCGCGGTCATGGATGGTGAAGGCCGGGTCGAGGCCGATCTGTTCGGCATAGTCGCGAAGAAGCCTCGCTCCGATACCGTGGAAAGTACCTTTCCAGGCCAGTGCGTCGGCCATGATGCCGGCATTCGCGCCGAGAACCTCGCGGCAGATGCGCTCGACGCGGCGGCCCATTTCGGCGGCTGCGCGACGCGAGAAGGTCATCAACAGGATGCGGCGCGGATCGGCGCCTTTGAGGATCAGATGCGCGACGCGGTGGGCAAGCGTGTTGGTCTTGCCAGAGCCGGCGCCGGCGATCACCAGCAGCGGTCCGGCGATGTGGCTGCCCTCGACGGTGGTGCCGTGCTCCACGGCCAACCGCTGTTCCGGGTTCAGCTTTTCCAGATAGGCAGGTGCCATCGACTCTCCTGATCGGCCCGGCCAGCGACGAATCACGCACGCCAAAGCATCCGAACGTTCGATGAATGTTCCGATCCGGTCCTGCCTGTCAAGCAAACTCGGTCAGAGGCGCTGGAGATCGCGGATGGTGCGCTCGTTTTCCAGATTGCCGGTATTCAGCGTGCTGTTGCGCTCGAACAGCAGGACCTCGCAGGCTGGTTCCGCCACGGGGCAATGTTCGACCCCGTGTGGCACGATCAGATATTCGCCGGCGCTAAGCACGACGTCACCGCCGTCTTCGTCCCTGAGCCGCATGCGCAATGTGCCCTTGATGACCAGGAAAAGCTCGTCCTCTTCATCATGATGATGCCAATGGAACGAGCCTTCCAGCTTCGCAAGCTTGATCTGGAAATCGTTGATGTCGCCGCCGATACGGGGGCTCCACGCATCCTGAAATGTGCCGAAGGCGTCCGAGAGGTTCACTTTTTTGAGAGCGGGCATGGCGATTTCTCCTGGGAAACAACATGCGCGACTGTTTGAAGACGGTGCTTTCGCAAGTCAAATTAGGAAATCAGGACCACCGCTGAACGAATGCTTATGCATCCGTCAAATCTATCGCGGTTCCGATCCCGCGAGCGGCACGAGGACTAAGCGAATTATTAACCCAAATGTGGTCGAGATTTAATGATTCTCGGCTCGAAAACGGATTCTGGGGTACTTATTTACCAATATACTGGATCATTCCGGAGCGTTCGAAGAGGAACGTCAGGTAAGGTGTCTTGATATGAATGAGACGATCGCTACCGGATTGCGCCTGCCCGAAGGGCCGGTGGCCCTCGCTGATGGGCGCTTTGCTCTCGTTGAAATGGACGATTCCAGGCGATCACTCACCCTTATCGCCACAGACGGTTCGCGGCGTGAACTCTGTCGTCCGGGCGGTCGGCCGACCGGGCTGGCACTCGACGGTGACGGCTGTTTCTGGGTCGCTGGCGGGCCTGACAATTCTCTCGTTCGCATATCGCCCGAAGGCCGCACGATGGAGGTCATCGAAGGCCTGGAAGGGCAGCCGCCTTTCCTTTATCCGAACGATCTCGCCTTCGGCCCCGATGGCCTGCTCTACATGACCGATACCGGCGTGCGCGTGACCGATCTCTTTGGCGGTGCCGATATCAGTCCGGATTTTTTCCGTGCCTCCTATAATGGCCGCGTCTATCAGATCGATCCTTTGGAAGGGCGCGTGCTGCGTACCCTGGCAACCGGTCTGCTCTTTGCAAACGGCATCGCCTTCGGCCCCGATGGGCTGCTCTATTACAGCGAAACGCTGACGGGGCGAATTTACCGGCAGATCCTCGGCGGCAAGCAGGAGTTGTTTGCACAGACGATGCCGGCGCCGGCGGTCGATCATCTCAGCGGACCGGCAGGCCTCGCTTTCGACCGAAGCGGCGTCCTCTATTGTGCGATGTACGGACAAGGGGAAATCTGCCTGGTGGACCCGAAAGGCAAGATCGCCGGGCACATCCGCACCAATGGCGCCAAGCCTGGCAACATAGCTTTCACGCTCGACGGCAAATATGCCGTCATTACCGAGCAGGAGCATGGGGTGCTGGAAAGAATAGCGGCGCCACGGCTGGGACTGCCTTTGTTCATGCCATCCGTCTGATCCGGAGGCGGTGGGCGCGCCCGGAGACCGGATGCGCTATTTTCTGAATTTCACAGATGAACCCGAGGCGGTTCGGACGAAGACCGAACCGCCTCGGGTTTCTTATTCGGCAGCCGGGATCTGCTTGTCCTTGCCGGTTGCCGGCTTGGCATCCTTGGTGTCGTTGGCGACGGCCTTGGCATGGCGGCGGCGCCAGTCGCCCAGGAAGAGCAGGATCGGCGCTGCGATGAAGATCGACGAGGCGCCGGCGACAAGTATGCCGAACACCATCGGGATCGCGAAGCTTGAGACGGCGCTGCCGCCCCAGATCGCCATCGGCACTAGCGCGAGGAAGGCGGTGGCGTTGGTGTAGAGGCTTCGTGCCAGGGTCTCGTTGATCGACCTGTCGATGATCTCGCGCAGCGGCATCGACTTGTAGAGCCGCATGTTTTCACGCATGCGGTCATAGACCACGACCTTGTCGTTCACCGAGTAGCCGACCAGGGTCAGGATCGCGGCGATGGCCGTCAGGTTGAAATCGAGGCCGGTGATGGCGAAGAAGCCAATGGCCTTGGTGACGTCGAGCACCAGCGTGACGATGGCGCCGACGGCAAACGGCCATTCGAACCGCCACCAGATATAGAACAGCATTGCGAGGCTGGCGATCACGACAGACAGGATGCCGGCCTGGGCAAGCTCACCCGAAACCTTCGGCCCGATGACATCGGTGCCTTCGATGGTCGCGCTCGGGTCGATCTTGACGATCTCTGCTTTGAGCTTGGTCACTGCGGCCGTCTGTGCTTCTTCGCCGCCGTCCTGACGCTGCGCCCGGACGAGGAGGCTGTTGTTGTCGCCGAAGGACTGCAGTGCGATTTCACCAAGGCCAAGGGTGTTCAAGCCCTCGCGGAACGTCGCCAAATCGGCTGCGTCCTTGGTCTTGACCGACATCTGGATGCCGCCGCGGAAGTCGACGCCGTAGTTGAGGCCCGGATAGATGAACAGTGCCACCGAAGCGATCGACAGGATCGCCGAGACGGTGACGCCGAAGAAGCGGGCCTTCATGAACTGGATGTGCTTGTCGTAGGGGCTGAAGGGGATCAGCGGCCTGATGTTGATCACCTTCAGCTTGCGGCGACGGGTGATGGCGATCATCACGACACGCACGAAGGCGACGGAGGTGAACATCGAGATGATGAGGCCTAGACCCATGGTCACGGCAAAGCCGCGAACCGGGCCGGAGCCGAAGTAGAACAGGATGGCGGCGGCGATAAGGGCCGTCATGTTGCCGTCGATAATCGTCGAGTAGGCCTTCTTGAAGCCGTTATCGATGGCGGCGAAGGCGCCGCGACCCTTGCGGGTTTCTTCGCGGATGCGCTCGTTGATGAGAACGTTGGCGTCAACCGCAAGGCCGATACCGAGGACGACGCCGGCGATGCCAGGCAGCGTCAGCGTGGCGCCGACCAGGGTCAGGGCCGAGAAGGTCAGGACAGTGTGGATGAGCAGCGCGACATTCGCGAGAATGCCCCAGGTGCCGTAGAGCACGAAGATGAAGGCGGCAACCAGCACGAAGCCGACCAGACCGCTGTAGATGCCCTTCTGGATCGCGTCGGCGCCGAGGTCGGCACCCACGGTGCGTTCTTCGATGACGGTCAGCTTGGCCGGCAGGGCACCGGCGCGCAGCAGGGCTGCAAGCGTCGTGGCGCTATCGGCGGTGAAGTTGCCCGAAATCTGACCGGAGCCGCCGGTGATCGGTTCACGAATATTCGGCGCGCTCAGAACCTTGTTGTCGAGAACGATGGCGAAGGGCTTACCGACGTTTTCACGGGTGATTTCCGCGAAGCGGTTTGCACCGGCGCTGTCAAAGCGGAAGGTGACGAGCGGTTCGTGGGTGTTCGGGTCGAAGCTGACACGGGCATCCGTTAGGCGGTTGCCGTCAAGCTCGATACGGTCGAGAACCGGATAGCTCTGGCCCTTCTCGTCCTTCATGATGGTGACGCCGGGG
>JAGWJK010001220.1 GCA_028865845.1 Rhizobiaceae bacterium | reverse complement strand
GCTGTCGATGCCGCTCATCATCTCCATCCTTTCGCGGACATGAAAAAGCTGAATGCGGAGGGCGCGCGCATCATCGAGCGTGGCGAGGGCGTGCATATCTTCGACAGCAACGGACGGAAATATCTCGATGGCTTCGCAGGCCTGTGGTGCGTCAACATCGGCTATGGGCGAAAGGAAATCGCCGAGGCCGTTTCCCGGCAGATGAACGAGCTGCCCTATTACAATACCTTCTTCGGTACGACGACGACCCCGACGACGTTGCTTGCGGAAAAAGTCTGCGCCCATGCCGGCCCGAATTTCAACCACGTCTTTTTCACCAATTCAGGTTCGGAGGCCAACGACACCTGGTTCCGCATGGCCCGGGTCTATTGGAGCGCCATCGGCAAGCCGACCAAGAAGACGGTGATTGCGCGCAGGAACGGCTATCATGGCTCGACGGTGGCGGGTGCCAGCCTGGGCGGCATGAAATACATGCACGAACAGGGTGACCTGCCGATTCCCGGCGTCGTTCACATCGGCCAGCCCTATTGGTATGCCGAGGGCGGCGACCTCTCGCCTGAAGAATTCGGCTTGAAGATCGCCCGCGAGCTGGAAGAGAAGCTCGATGAGCTCGGTGAAGACACGGTTGCTGCCTTCGTCGCCGAGCCCGTCCAGGGTGCCGGCGGCGTCATCATCCCGCCCTCGACATACTGGCCGGAGATTGCCCGCATCTGCAAGGCAAGGAATATCCTGCTCGTCAGCGACGAGGTGATCTGCGGTTTCGGGCGGCTCGGCGAATGGTTCGGCTACCAGCATTTTGGCGTCGAGCCCGATCTCGCGCCGATCGCCAAGGGCCTGTCCTCAGGATACCTGCCGATCGGTGGCGTCCTGGTCAGCGACCGCGTTGCCGATGTCCTCATCAACGAGGTCGGCGAATTCAACCATGGCTTCACCTATTCCGGTCATCCGGTCTGCGCGGCAGCGGCGCTTGAGAACCTGCGCATCATCGAGGACGAGAGGCTGGTCGAACGCGTCCGCGACGACATCGGCCCTTATTTCGCGAAAGCCTGGGGCTCGCTGGCGGAGCACGAAATGGTCGGCGAAGCCGTCAGCATCGGCCTGATGGGCGCTCTGCAGTTGGCGGCAGACAAGTCGACGCGTCGCCGTTTCGAAAAGCCTGATGCCATCGGCGCCGCCGTGCGCAACCACGCGCTTGCCAACGGCCTGGTGCTGCGTGCCACGGGCGACCGCATGCTCGCGTCACCGCCACTCGTCATCACGCATGAGGAAGTGGATACGATGGTCCGCATCGCCCGGCTGGCGCTCAACGAGGCATGGGCAGCGACGAGACCCTAGTCGCCGCCCCGTGTCATCAGGGAGGCATCCCACTTGCCGGCCTTGTGCAGGGCAAGCGTCAGCGCGGCGACATGGATGACCTGGATCATCTTGCCTTCCAGCGCCAGCGCGATGGCTTCGCGGATCGGCATGCGGACGAGGTGGAGGCGTTCGCTCGGGTCGTCCACGGGCTTGGCGCTGAATTCAACATTCCGCGCGATAACGATATGCGACCAATTTGTGTGGGTGGCCGGATTCGGAGCGAGTTTCCCGACATAATCCCAGTCGCTCGAGGATAGGCCGGTTTCCTCGCGCAATTCGCGCGCCGCCGCCTCGATCGGGTCTGCATCGCTTGCATCCATTGCTCCGCCCGGAACCTCGAGTGCCACGACACCCAGCCCGTGCCGATACTGCTGGACCAGATAGATGTTGTCGTCGGCATCGAGCGCGATGATTTCGACCCAATCGGGATATTCCAGCACATAATAGGGT
>JAGWJK010000131.1 GCA_028865845.1 Rhizobiaceae bacterium | reverse complement strand
CTCATGGCGGCCTCGGCACCGATCTACCTTGGCCTGTCGCTGATCGCTCCCGGTCTCGTCGACGTCGTCCTCGGCGACAAGTGGGCGCCGGCGGCTATCCTGGTGACCATCCTGTCGATCAAGCAGGTGCTGCTGACGCCCGGTTACGTCACCGAGCCGCTGCTGTCGCTCACAGGCAATATCAAGCGCATGCCGCTTGCCCTCCTGCTGAACGGAATGGCGTCGGTCGCGCTAATCGTGGTCTTCGCCCCCTTCGGCGTCGAGATACCAGCCTGGGGGCAATGCCTGGCGTCGCTGATTTCCTTTGCAGTGTCGATGCATCTGCAACGCAATTACGGCGGACTTGCCTGGAGCCGCGTCCTGCGGGATTGCGCCTATGTTTCAGTTGCGATCGCGGCGATGGCGGCGACGGTCTATTCGCTTGGTTATCTCGGCGAGGCCTCGGCGCTCCGCCACGTGTCGACGGTTGCGATACAGGTGGTATTCGGCGGGGCGATCTATGTCCTGACCCTGGCGATCCTGCAGAAACTGATAGGCGACGCGATCCCGATCTTTGCGACCGTCCGCCGATGATTTCCGGAGTTTTCAATCGAGATAGGCCGTTCGTGGCCGGTTGAGGGAATAATGATGGCGACTGCATCTTTGTCAGAGAATACGCGCTCGATCCTTGGCGGAACGGTCCGCAGCATTGGCCGTTCCTTGTCCCCACTGCGGGCGGCGGGCGGGCGGCTGCGGTATCTTTCGCCTTTCCCGCGTCGATTTACGGGAGCCTACCATTCCTATGAAGCCGCCTTTGCGGCGGCGAGCAGCATGCCGATGGCCGGCTACGACCACGAGGAAATCGCCAATGTCGGCTTTTCCAAGATGTGTCAGGTTCTGCCGTGGGACTATGCAGTCCTGTTTTGGATGCGAAACCTGATGCCTGAGATCGACGGCGTCGTCGATGCCGGCGGTCACATGGGGACGAAGTATCGTGCCTTTCGGCCGTTGTTATCCTTCGACGATTCCTTCCGTTGGGTCGTCTACGATCTTCCTTCCATCACCCGCGTCGGCCGGCGTCTCGCCGAACGCGACGGTTTGAGCGGCCTCAGTTTCGTCGACAGGATCGAGGATGCCGGCTCCATCCCGCTGTTTCTCGGCTCCGGGCTGATGCAATATCTGGATGTGCCGCTGTCCACCCTGCTGAAGCAGATGGCTGCGCTGCCGCGGCATGTCATCCTGAACAAGGTGGCTCTTCACAGGAATGGTCCCGTCGTCACGCTTGAGCGCATCAGCGGTACCTACGTACCATATCAGATGCGCGACGAAGCGACGTTCCTCGCGGATCTGACGCGGCTTGGCTACAAGCAGGTCGACCGTTGGCCGATTCCTTCGCTGTCGCACCTGATCGACACGCATCCGGAGCTCGGCCGCAGCGAAAGTGCCGGCTACTATTTCCGCCTCGGCTGAGGACGGCACTGTAATTTCAGAGGATTTGCGGGGCGCGGACAGTCAGCGCCCCATTGGAAGGATCAGACGATCGCGAAAAGCCGCCCGATCTCGGATCTGGCGGTTTTTTCAGGCATACGCGATGCGTATCCGCCACCAGAATCAGATCTCGCCGCCGCGTGCCGTGCCTTGATGTGGTCGGCCAGACGAATTGCCAGAGTGAGCAGCATCAGTGTCGGGTTGGCATGTCCCCCGGTCGGGAAGACCGAGCTTCCGGCGACGAACAATCCGTCGATGCCATGTACCATGGAGTCTGCGTCGACGACGCTGGTGGCGGGATCGGTGCCCATGCGCGTGGTGCAGGAGGGATGCGCCATATCCATGAAGGCGGCCTTGTCGATGTCGTCATCGGCGATCCAGTCGACCAGCTGCGGCGACGGCAGTCCGATGCGGCGAAACTCCTGCGCCATCAGCTGCGCCAGCCGCTTCATGCTTCGGATTTCGGTCGAGCCGATTTTCCAGTCGACTTTCGGCAGCGGCCTGCCAAACCGGTCGCGCCGCTCCGACAGGGTCACGCGGCTTTCGGCATCAAGCTGCTGCTCGGCCATGACGTCGAAGCGCAGCTCTACCGACCTGTGCGGCAAGCCGCGCTTGCAGATCAGGCGGCTATAGAGGCCTGATGCGATCATCCCCGACGACCGGCCGATGGTGGCGAGATCGCTGACGAGCGTTTTGCGCGAGCCGTGGGCGACACGCTTCAATGCGCTCCAGGGATCGGATGAATGATGGATCTGCACCGGATAGGTGGCGCAATTGGTCAGCCCTTCCCGCGCCTGGATCTCCGGGCTGAGCGACAGTCCCTGCAGATAGAAATGCGTATGTCGCTTGTGGATGAGGCCATAGAAATTGAAATGCTCGGCAACAGCGTCGATGTCGTCGCCTGTGACGCGGGCAAGAGACGTGCGCGGATGATCGGCGAGATAGCGGCCGACGACGTCTCGGCCATTGCCGATGCCGGTCTTCATCTGCTTGTTCGAGGCAAGCAGCAGCCGCGCATTCTCGATGCCGCCGCCGCAGAGCACGATCGTCTCGGCACGGACGACGGCTCGTTTCCCGTCAAGGCCCGCTATCTCCAGCGAGGTCGCGCGACGGCCGTTGGCGTCGAGGTTGATATCGGTGACGGTCGCGTGGGTCAGGAAATCGATGTTCTTCGCATCCATTTCCCGTGCATGGCGGTTGAAACGCATCGGTTCGCCGCGCTGGTCGCGCTCGTGGCTGAACTGCCAGAAGAACGGGCGAAGATGGCTGCGATCGATGCCGAGATCGCGCGGCGGCGAATGCAGGTGCTTGTAAAGACGTTCGTCGTAGAGATTGGGGCCGAGATTGAGAAGCTCACCTGCCCGGCTCAATGCGTCCTGCAGGTCGGCGCGCGCAATCGGCCAACCGGACAGCGGTAGCCAGGACCGGCTCATGAAGTCGATCTCGTCGAAGGCGGCGCATTTGCCGACCCAAGTGTGAGTGCTGCCGCCGAGCAGGCGGTTGCGCAGCTCGAATGCCGGTATGTCGTTCAACCATTTCAGACCGTTGGCATAGCCGCGGCCGATCGGTTCGACATCTTTGCGGGGAAAGGGTTCGCCGACATTCTCGACCGCATTCAGCGCCTGGACGTCAGGCTCGAAATCAAGGCCGCCGCTGTCGATCACCAGCACCTGGATCGACGTATTCGCAAACTCGCGGGCAATGGTGATCCCCACCGGGCCGCCGCCGACAACAGCGATATCGGCTTGCAGCAACATGCTGTCCTGAGCTGATCTGAAGTCGCGTATCGTCATAATAAGTTTCTCCTACAATTCTTTGTTTTTCTATCAGAATCGAGGATCGGCGAACAATCGTCCAATCTGCATAGGCGGTTAAATCGCCTACCGATTTTGGATAGGCCGCATGCTCGCCGATCAAGCCTTTCCTGGCCGGAAAGCCATGCTGAAAACCAAAGGCGTGGGAGCTAGGCTCTTTCCGATAACCGCTGATTTTCATCGGAGCGAGAGACATGGCGAAGGTTGGACTACGGGAATGGATGGCGCTTGCGCCGCTTTTTGCTTCAGGCAAGCTGGCACGTTTTGGCGACGACACCGGCGGTCCGCTGCTGCGTTTCGAAGCGGATTTCTGCAAGAAATTCGGTGTTCAGCATGCGCTGACCATGAGCAGCGGCACGGGCGCGCTGATCTCGGCCCTGGTTGCGGCCGGCATCGGTCCCGGAGACGAGGTGCTGGTGCCCGCTTACACCTGGATTGCGACAGCGGCGGCGCCGCTTGCAGCCGGTGCGGTTCCAGTGCTCGTCGATATCGACCACACCCTGACGATGGACCCGGCGGATATCGTCAGGAAAATCACCCCGAATACGCGCGCCATCATCCCCGTGCACATGTCGAACATGGTCTGCGACATGGACAGCATCATGCGCATTGCGCGCGAGCACAATTTGATCGTCATCGAGGACGCCTGCCAGTCCGTCGGCCTCAGCTACAAGGGCAAGCGCACGGGCACGATCGGTGCGCTCGGGGCCTACAGCTTCAACCAGTTCAAGAACATGAACATCGGCGAAGGTGGTGCCGTCGTCACCGACGATCCGCAGCTCTTTGCCCGTGCGCGCATGTATCACGACATCGGCTCGCTGTTTCGCGGCCATCTCGACAATGCCAACGAGCCGCCGATGCTCGGCGTCAACTTCAAAGCCAGCCAGATCCAGGGCGCCATGCTGAACGTGCAGTTGAAGCGGCTCGATCCGATGATCGCACGCATGCGCCGACGCTACGACATGATGACAGAAATCCTGTCGAAGAGCGACAACATGCGCATCGGCCCGCACAACGATCCCGCCAATGCCGCCGGCCTGCACGTGATCTTCGAAACACCGGAGGAAGCGCGGCAGTTTGCCGAGGAAAACAGACGCGGCGTTTACCGGCTCTTCGATTCCAGCCGTCACGTCTACACCAACTGGCAGCCGATCCTGCAGCAGCGCGCCGGCAATCCGGCGATGAACCCCTACAACTGGACCAAGCGGAAGATCGAATATACCCCTGATATGTGTGCTCAGACACTGGATATTCTGAAGCGCACCTGCCGCATCAGTCTGGGCGAGAATTATCCTGCCGCAGTGGTCGCCTATCTTGCCCGGCGCATGGTTCGCCAGCGCCCGGCCGCCAACGGCAAGCTGTCCGATGCCACCTAAGCCCTCGGTCGTCGGTCCCGATGTGATCGACGTCTGGACCTGGAGCCTCGACGCTGCGCCTGATACCGCGGCCGGCTTGACCGAGCTGCTCTCTCCGGAGGAGCTCGACCGTGCCGCGCGTTTCGTGCACGATCGCGACCGTCTGCACTTCATCGTCGGAAGAGGCCGGCTGAGAACCATTCTCGGCCGGTATCTCGACACGTCGCCGAAGGCGCTTTCCTTCGCCTACAACGCCTACGGCAAGCCCTCCATCGTCTCCGGCGACGGTACCTCCTGGCACTTCAATCTCAGCCACAGCGCCAGCCTCGCGGCGCTTGCGGTCTCGGATCACTACGAGCTCGGCATCGACATCGAAGAGATCCACTTCCTGAAAGAGGACATCGCCAGGCGGTTCTTCTCCCACAAGGAATATCTGACGCTACGGGCGCTGCCGGCCGAGGCGTATCTGGACGGATTCTATCGCTGCTGGACCCGCAAGGAAGCCTTCGTCAAGGCGCATGGCGAGGGGCTGTCGTTGCCGCTCGATTCCTTCGATGTCACTTTCGATTGGCGTACGGAGCCGAAACTGGAGCGTCTTGAAGGCGATCCGGAAGCGCCTTCGGACTGGCGCATTCTCGCGATCGAAACGCCGGTCACCTTCGCCGGCGCTGTCGTTGCCCTGACCAGGGGGCATCCCGTAAAGCTGCGCTATCGCCGCGACGACTGAGTTCTTACATGCTCAGCCGGGCATCCAGCACGTAGCGCTCCCCTGCTGCATCGAAATGATGGCAGCCAAGGAGGCCGGTCTTGAAATCCGGCTTGATCGTGCGGATGCAGCGTTCGCGGTAGGTATCGAGCGTAAGCTCTTCGATTTCCATCACATTTAGCCCGTAGCCGTAGACGCCATGGACGTTGCGCTGCGACGGCCGGTAGATCCTGCCGTCCCGCTCGAATATGCGCCCGGCATTGCGTGCGACCGTGCTGCCGATCACCACCGGATTTTGCTTGTGCGGCGTGACCCGCTTCAATTCCGGACCGTCGACCTCGAACAGGTAAAGCTCGCTGCAATGATCTTCGTAGGCGTGGTATTCCGACAGGTTGGTAAACAGCCACCATTTGCCGCCATGACGGGTGAGAATGCTGTCGGCGGGTGACTGGCCGTCGAGCGCCGTGGAATAAAGCTCCCACTTCAGCGGGAATTCGGTGCAGCGCCAGATCTCGATGCGATGAGACTGGTGGGTCTCCGGCATCATGAAAATATCGTCGCCTTCGCGGAAGATGAAAGGATAGGACAGATGGTGCGGGCAATCGAGCGCTACCCCGACGCGCTCGACCTTGTCGCCGACGAAGCGGCCGACTGCTATATGGGCCTTGCGGTCGCCATCGGCATAGGCCTCGTAGAACAGATAGCATTCGCCTTCGTGCTGGAAGAGGAAGGGATCGGCCTTGATGTCGTATTTGGTCGACGGCACCTCGACGGACTGGCTCGGGTCGAAATCATCGATCCGGCCGCGGCCGGTATAGAGCGTCCATACGGCAGAGCCTGAGCGGAATTTGGCTCTTATTGCTTTGAGCACCCTTCCCGAGAGATAGCCGCCGAGCACGCCGGCATAGCGGAAGAAATCGCCATAGGTCGGTGCAGATGGCTCGGTAAGGCGTGGAAGCGGTTGGGTTTCGAGCTTGCCCCTGTCGGCAAGTCGCACCAGTTCGCGCATCAGCAGCGTGACGCTGCGCTCGCGAACGAAAGCGGCATTGCGGGCGGCGCTGAACTTGATGTTGAACGAGGGCGCGGCAACCTGCGCCATGTGAGCGTCCGACCCCTGGCGAACGTAGAGGACTGCCTCCGTCGCCGGCGCTTTCGCCATGACGTCGGCATAGCTGAACCAGTCGGCGTGCTCGGATCGCTGGCTGGAAAAGCTGAATGCCCATTCGCCGAAAGGAAGCGCGGCGATGGCGCCCTTCGTCAGTCCCTCGGGCGTGGTGCGGATGACCAGGTCGAGGTCGAGCTTTTCGATGAGCGTACGAATGGGATCACCTGTGCTGCCGTTGCCCGCGACAATAGTCTGCAGATCGTCGAAGCGTTGTTTGCCGGTGTCGAAATGGCGGGGACGATAAGGCGCCTCGCGCGCGAGCAGCTTCCGCTCCAGACCTGCGCCGAGGGCGAACAGAGGCGATGCATGGCGGTTACCGAAGGGATGCGGATGGACGAGCAGCGTGACGAGTTCGAAACGCGGATCGGCGAGAATGCGGTCGAAGACCATCAGCTCCCAGCTTTCGAAACCGTCTTTCTGCCCGACAAGAATGGCGACCCTCAAAGGCTTCGTCGTATCCATGCTGATGTTTCCCCCTTGTGATTTCGCTCTACCCCGGCCGTTATGATCGCATCGCATTGTTTGGCTCTGAGATCTGGCGAGCTGATTTCATGAATTGACCCAAAGGCGCAGTGGCGTCTTTGGGTCGCTGCAATCAGGCTAGACGTCAGCGAGTTTCGTCGAAACTGCTGCGGCGAGTTGCCGAATGCCATTGCTGGTCAGCGAGTCCTCATGCCAGCCTTCGATATCGAAGACGGGCGTGTCCGCCGCCACCGCGTCGCCCCAGCCGAACAACAGCTTACGGGCGCGCGGATGAGTGGCCTGGCTACGCAACAGGATGACGGACCGATCCTTCACCTGCGCCGGCCTGTATTTGCGCGACGCCAGCACCAGCATGTGCGTGACGGCCTCATTGGCTTCTTCCTCGGGAGTATATTGCCCGCCCTTTACGCCAAACATTCTCAGCATGGCGAGCGAGCCATTGAATTCCTTGAGATACTCGATCAATGGCATGCGTCTGGCGAGTACTTTCCTTGTGAAATAAGCCAGACGCTTGATGCGTCTTTCCCGGTGCCACTTCTTCTGTTCCCGCTTCGGCAGCGAGAGGAAATAACCGGGCGCCCAGGTGTCGATGATCGCAGTAAAGCCTACGTCGATTCCCTTCTCACGGAGTTGCCGCGTCATTTCCATGGCCATCGTGCCGTTGATGCAGAGGCCAACGAGGGCAATCGGTCCTGTGCCTGCATTGATCTGCATGGCGTCGACGGCGTGACGCGCAATCTCCTGCAGCGACATGTTCTTGAGCGCGTCACTGAGATCCGCATGAAACATATTGACGTTGTGGACGGACACCGTGTCCGGCAACTCGTTCGCCAGCCGATAATAGAGGAAGGGATGATTAACCGTGTAGACGGACGCGCGACCCGTTCCCTGCTTACAGGTCACCAGCTCCCATGGATTGGCAATCGGCATAGCGGCTGGCTGTTGCGCCTTCGGCGTATCGAAGATTGCGGCGGCAAAGCCCTCGAGCGTCGGTTCCTTGAAAAGAAGCTCCAGGGTCGGCTTGACGCCGAACCGGTCGCGCACCGCCGATAGCAGCCGCAGCGCCAGCAGCGAATGGCCGCCGAGCGCGAAGAAATCGTCCTTCGGCCGAACCTGCGGCACCTGCAGGAGTTCCTGCCAGAGTGCCGCGAGTGCCGTCACCTTCTCCGCGGCTTCCGTATCCGCCGGCGCCTGATTTTCGGATTGACCGGCCGAGGAGGCGTTCCGGGCCGTCACGATCGAGCGCCGTTCCGGCACTTTCAACGCGGATAGCAGGGCGTCGGGATTATTGAGCGCGATCTCATAGGCTTGCTGCCAGAGCTGCAACAGGCCTTCGATCGTGCTGGTTTCAAACAGATCGGCATTGTATTCGATCGACATCCGCCAACCGGTTGGCCGTCCGACCATGATGAAGCTCAGGTCGTAGATGACGCCTGGCGATTGCGACGGCGCGCTGATCAGGTCGAAGCCGCCATAGCTGTGATCTTCGAGAAATGCCTTCTGAAGATTGAAGTTCACCGAGATCAGCGGGTTGCGGGATGGATCGCGAACTGGGTTAATGAGCTCGACCAGCTTGTTGAACGGCATGCGTTGATGGTTCAACGCGCCTTCCACCGTTTCGCTCACGGAGCGAATATGCTGCGTGAAGGACGTGTCGCCGGCGAAATCGAAGCGCAGCACCAGATTGTTGATGAAGACGCCGATCAGATCTTCGAGATCGGAGTGTTCGCGTCCAGCAACCTGCGAGCCGAACATGACGGTCGGCGCGTTGGTGACCTGGCGCAGCACCACGCTCATGATCGCGGCACCCAGCGTGTATT
>JAGWJK010001219.1 GCA_028865845.1 Rhizobiaceae bacterium | reverse complement strand
CTGAGGATCAGGCGTCCTTTTCATCGAGCGGGCTGTTGGAGCCCGGCTCGGACACATCAGCGAGCTTCGGTCCACCCTTGGCAACGCCGACCATCGCCGGGCGCAGGACGCGTTCGCCGATCACGTAGCCGGCCTGCACCACCTGAACGACGGTGTTGTTCGGCACTTCCGCGTTCGGAATTTCGAACATCGCCTGGTGGAAGTTGGGGTCGAACTTCTGGCCGACCGGCTCGATCTGGCGAACGCCGTGGCGTTCCAGAGCCGACAGCATGGAACGCTCGGTCATCTCGACGCCTTCGATCAGCGTCTTGAGGCCGGCATCGGCGGCAGCGCGTGCGTCCGCGGGAATGGCATCCAGCGTGCGGCGCAGATTGTCCGAAACGGCAAGCATGTCGCGAGCAAAGCTGGCGACAGAATAGGACTTGGCGTCCTTGACGTCGCGTTCGGTGCGGCGGCGCAGATTGTCCATCTCGGCGGCAAGGCGGAGATAGCGATCGCGCAGATCGCCGTTTTCGGCCTTCAGCAGCTCGACCGGATCCGGCTGCGACGGTTGAGCCGTATCCACGGTCTCGCCGTCCTGCGCAAAGCCTGCGGGATTGTCGGTCGCCGCGGCGTCAGGTCCGGTTTTCGTTGTTTCGTCGGTCATGACGGTCTCCGAATTGTATTGTCTTTTGGATGTGCCCGATATCGAGGTTTACCTTGAAAAAATCAAGGCTCTGTCGCGAAGAACGGGCGATTCCGGCGGTTCTTCGCGCTAAACGGCGGCTTCAGGTTCGGCGCTTTCGGCAAATACCAATCGGATTAGCCGCCTCCCCCATTGGGGTTTCTTATGTCCCCTTGCGCCCGGCAGTATAGTCACCGGCAGTTTTTTGGGGGTTCGGGGAACAATCCATGTCGAATGCACACTCTCATACAGGCAAATGCTTCTGCGGCGCAGTGGAAATTGGGGTGACCGGCGATCCGATCGCAATGGGCTATTGCCATTGCGATTCCTGCCGCGAATGGTCGGCGGGGCCGGTGAATGCCTTTTCGCTCTGGCCGCCCGAGGCGGTCGAAGTCACCAAGGGCGCCGATCATGTCCGCGGCTTTCAGCGATCGCCGACGAGCCTACGCAAATGGTGCGAGGTCTGCGGCGGCCACCTGCTGACGGAGCATCCTCTGTGGGGCGTGACGGATGTCTATGCCGCCATCATCCCCAGCCTCGATTTCCAGCCGGCCTTTCATGTCAATTACGAAACCACCGTGCTGCACATAAAGGATGGCCTGCCGAAGCAGAAGGACATGCCGGCGGAAATGGGCGGCTCCGGGGTCCTGCTTCCGGACTGACGGCCTGTCGCCGTCATTTGCCTGGACGTGACAGCCTGGAAATGAGTTGGGCGGTGTAATCCACCATCGGCACGATGCGGGCATAATTCAGCCGGGTCGGGCCGATGACCCCGACAGCGCCGACGATACGATCGTCGTCGTCGCGATAAGGGGCGACGATCAACGAGGAACCGGAGAGCGAGAAAAGCTTGTTTTCCGAACCGATGAAGATACGCACGCCCGGACCGCTTTCGGCAAGATTGAGAATCTCGATCAGGCTGTCCTTCTTTTCGAGATCGTCGAACAGCAGGCGTAGGCGGTCGAGATCTTCGGCACCATCGACCTCGGCCAGCAGGTTGGCGCGACCGCGCACGATCAACTGCGTCGGCTTGCCGTCATCGTCCCCGCCCGACCAGACCGCGATGCCCCGCTCGACCAGGTCACGCGAGAGGCTGTCGAGCTCATGGCGCACGCTGTCCTTCAAGGTCTGCAACTGCCGGCG
>JAGWJK010001218.1 GCA_028865845.1 Rhizobiaceae bacterium | reverse complement strand
GTCTATGCGCCTTGGTTCTGGCGTTATATCATGCTGATCATCCGTGCGATGCCGGCATTCATATTCAATCGGATGAATATATGACTCGGAAAATCGTAATCACCGGTGCGGCCGGCCTCGCAGGCCAAAATCTGATTGCCAGATTGAAAACGAAGCCTGATCTGAAGATCGTCGGTATTGATAAGCACCCGACCAACACGGCACTTCTGCGCCGAATGCATCGTGAAATCGAAGTGATCGAAGCGGACCTAGCAATGCCCGGGGCGTGGAGCAATGCCCTTGCCGGCGCGGACGCCCTTGTACTCAATCAGGCGCAGATCGGAGGCTTGGTCGAGCAGGAATTTATAGACAACAATGTGATTGCAACGAAATCCATCGTTGCTGCCATGCGAAAGCATAACACGCCCTATTTCGTGCATATTTCCTCCTCCGTCGTGAATTCGAAGGCCGATGACTTCTACACACGCTCGAAAACGGAACAGGAAAAATTCATCGACACCGTGACCGATATTCCCCATGTCGTACTTCGCCCGACCCTGATGTTCGGATGGTTCGACCGCAAGCATCTCGGCTGGCTGCGCCGTTTCATGGACCGGACGGCGATCTTTCCAATTCCAGGTGACGGCAAGTTTATCCGTCAGCCGCTTTATGTCGGCGATTTCGCTGCGATCATTGCTTCCAGCCTGGAAAGCCGCAAAACCGGCACTTACGACATCTCCGGGCTCGAACAGATCAACTATGGCGACCTGATCAAATTGATCCATGAGATCGTCAAGCCGAAAGCCCGGATCATTCACATCCCGTATGGCTTGTTCTGGGCGTTGCTGTCCGTCTACGGCAAATTCAGCAAGAACCCGCCGTTCACCACCAGCCAGCTGCAGGCACTTGTGATTCCGGAAACTTTCCCGGTCGTCGACTGGGAGGGCATCTTCGCGATCACCGCGACGCCTTTGCGCCAGGCAATGACCGAAACATTCCTCGATCCCCGTTATGCGGGCATCACTCTTGATTTCTAAGGGGGCACCATGAGCCGTATCGTCGTCATCGGAGCTGGTCCGATGGGTTTGGCGACCGCCCATAGGGCGATCAGCCTCGGGCATGAAGTCGATCTGGTGGAGGCAGATTCCGTTCCGGGCGGCATGGCTGCGCATTTCGATTTCAACGGTCTTTCGATCGAGCGCTTTTACCATTTTGTCTGCAAATCCGATGCTCCCACCTTCGTCCTGATGAAGGAACTCGGCATAGGCGATAAGATGCGCTGGTCGGGCACATCGATGGGCTATTTCATGAAGGGCAAGGTCCATCCCTGGGGCGACCCGATATCGCTTTTGACATTCCCGCATCTGAGCCTCGGCGCCAAGATTCGCACGGGCTTGCAGATGTTCGCGACAACCAAGCGCAGGAGTTTCGACTCGATCGAAGCGTTGACTGCGCGGCAGTGGCTCGAAGGTGGCTCGGGTAAGGAAGTCTACGACAAAATGTGGAAAAGGCTGATGGAGCTGAAATTCTACGAACTGTCGGACGATATTTCAGCCTCCTGGATTGCGACGCGCGTCAAGCGAATTGGCAATTCCCGACGCTCGATCTTTCAGGAGGAACTCGGCTATATCGAGGGCGGCAGTCAGACGCTGGTGGACGCTCTGGTTTCCGCATTTGTCGCCAAAGGCGGCAGATTGCACCTTTCCACACCCGCCGAAAAAGTCGAGACGAATAACGATCGCGTCACCGGCGTCAGAGCTGGCGGCATTTTATTCCCAGCGGATGCGGTAATCTCTACCGTCCCGACGCCACTGATTTCAAAACTGGTTC
>JAGWJK010001217.1 GCA_028865845.1 Rhizobiaceae bacterium | reverse complement strand
GCGCTTGCAAGCAGGAAAGCTATGACGATCGTGAACACCGCGGATAGGAGCCAGATTTCTGCAATGTTGATGAGCGACTGCCGGTAGAGGCGAACAGCGAAGAGGTCGATGTAGTTCCGTAGACCGACGAAGCGCCAGCTCTCATAAGGCGCAGTTAAACTGGACACGCGGTAGAAGCTTACGGCGATGGCGCGAAGGCTCGGATAGATCAGCACTGCTGCGACGAGGGTGATAGCCGGCGTCATCAGCGCCCAGGCGGTGGAGCGCGTTCGTTTCATGTATTGTGCCTCTGCTTGACGAAGGTTCACCTCAAAGCGGCAGCCTGGCCGCGTGGGTTATTGCTTGACTTCCGAGACAAATTCTTGCGCGTCGATCTGACCCGAAACGAGCTTCATCATCGCGGTTCGCAGTATCGGCGTCAGCTTGGAATTCAACGAAATCGCGGTCTGCGGCTGATAGCGCCCCGTCGCATTCGCCAAAACCTTGCGCGCGTCGGCGAGGTCGGAAGGCCATTCGGCATGAGGCCCGACGGGGATTGCCTTGGCGACCGCGACCATTTCCTGATCGAACTCGCTGTTTACGAAGGTTGCGAAAGCCACGGCCGCTTCGGTCTGCGCCTTGCTATCCGCCTTGTTGACGCCGATCCCGTAGGAGCCGTAAGCCAGGTAGCCGGCGTCGTTGAGGGCGCCCGGTATCGCGGGAAAGGCAAACGCAGTCCAGCGGAAGTCGGAAGGGTTGGAATTCTGCACTTCGTTCGGCAGCCAGGTACCGTTGAGGTACATGGCTGTCGTGCCATTGACGACCATGTCCTGCTGGCCGGCCGGCCAAACGTTGCCCTCGACATCGCTGCCGTAGCAATGGTTTTTGGCAAGACTTTCGATCGCACGAACCGCCTGAAGAACGTCGGGATCGTCCCACTTGGCCTGACCTGTTCCGTTCACAAGGTCCCGTACGAAATCCTCTCCCTTCAGACGGGACAGATAGTAGCCGAGAATGATCTGCGAATAGGGCGGGTCGGTGGTGATCGGCGTGAAACCG
The DNA here is from genome assembly GCA_028865845.1 of Rhizobiaceae bacterium. Taxonomy (GTDB): domain Bacteria; phylum Pseudomonadota; class Alphaproteobacteria; order Rhizobiales; family Rhizobiaceae; genus Rhizobium. The sequence continues at coordinate 771 of JAGWJK010001217.1, read as the reverse complement.
GCGGCATTAATCTTGCCACAGGCAGCTAGAAGTTCGTCCCAGGTGGCCGGCGGGGCGACGCCTGCTTTCTCGAAGATCGCTTTATTGCCGAACCACATCACCGCCTGCGGATTCATTGGCACGAAGCGGATGCCACCCGAGACGTCGCTATCCTTGGCCAGCTTGATCAAAGCCGGCATTGCGTAGTCGACAAAAGGCTTGCCATCGGTCCAGGGATAGGGGGAGGCGATATACGGCTCAACGGACCCAGCAAAGCTGCTGAACGCGCCGACGATCTGCGCGGAGTTGGCGTCGAACATCTGAATGTCGCGACCGGCCTCGATTGCGGTCGGCAACAGCTTGGAATTGTCTCGTCCATTGAATGTAAAGCTAATGCTCACCTTGGGATACCGCTTGGAAAAAGCCTGCGCAGCGTCACGCAGGACCTGCGCTTGATTCTCGCTAGCGCCATAGGAAGACCAATAGTTGAGATTTGCTTCGTAATCCGTACCTTGCGCCTGGGCGCTTCCGCTGGCGAGCACGACAACGCCCGCGGTCATTCGCAATAGAGCCTTCATTTCGCATCGTCCTGGATGAAGCCTGCACGTCAATGAAAACGGTGATTAATTGACGGCAGTTGGTGGGCGTTTCAATTCTTTCGCGGCTTATATGCGATACCGTGCCGGTCGCCGTCCAATATCAATGCTACAAAAACCCATACGCTAAACGTATAAGCGTCATGGAAATGAGACACTGTGAAAAATGACGCAACTCGACATAGCGACGGATAAG
>JAGWJK010000130.1 GCA_028865845.1 Rhizobiaceae bacterium | reverse complement strand
GAAGGGCGATATCGACTACATCAATACCCATGGTACCTCGACGCCGGTCGGCGACAGCAAGGAAATCGGCGCCATCCGCGAAGTCTTCGGCGCCAGGATCCCGCCGATCCAGTCGACCAAGTCGCTGACGGGCCATTCGCTCGGCGCTGCCGGCGTCCAGGAATCGATCTATTCGATCCTGATGATGCAGGAACGCTTCATCGGCGAGAGCGCGCACATCACTGAACTCGATCCTGAGTTCGAAGGCGTCCCGGTGGTTCGCAAGCGCATCGACAACGCCAAGATCGATACGGCTCTGTCAAACTCCTTCGGCTTCGGCGGAACCAACGCCACGCTCGTCTTCCAGCGCTATAACGGATAATCCAATGACGGGAATCATGCAGGGTAAGCGCGGCCTCATCATGGGCGTCGCAAACAATCATTCCATTGCCTGGGGCATCGCTAAGGCGCTGGCGGCCCAGGGCGCGGAATTGGCCTTCACCTTCCAGGGCGAAGCGCTCGGCAAGCGTGTGAAGCCGCTCGCCGCCGAAGTCGGTTCCGACTTCCTCCTGCCCTGCGATGTCGAAGATCTTGCTTCCGTCGACGGCGTTTTCGAAGAACTCAAGGCGCGTTGGGGCAAGCTGGATTTTGTGGTCCACGCCATCGGCTTTTCCGACAAGAACGAGCTGAAGGGCCTCTACGCCAACACCACGCGCGACAACTTCACCCGCACGATGGTGATCTCCTGCTTCTCCTTCACGGAAATCGCCAAGCGCGCCGCCGATCTGATGACCGATGGCGGCAGCATGCTGACGCTGACCTATAACGGCTCGACCCGCGTCATCCCGAATTACAACGTCATGGGTGTTGCAAAGGCGGCTCTGGAAGCCTCGGTGCGCTATCTCGCCGCCGATTACGGCCCGCGCGGCATTCGCGTCAATGCCGTCTCGGCCGGCCCGATCCGCACGCTTGCCGGCGCCGGCATTTCCGACGCCCGCGCCATTCTCTCGTGGAACCAGCGCAACGCGCCGTTGCGTAAGTCCGTGACCATCGACCAGGTCGGCTCGTCCTCGCTCTACCTCCTGTCCGATTTCTCGGCAGGCGTTACCGGCGAGATCCACTTCGTCGACGCCGGATATAACATCACCTCGATGCCAACGCTCGAAACGCTGTCGAGCGCCGACGCGGAATAAGCTTCCCGATCGCAGACATCATCGTCAGGGCCGCCGCGAGCGGCCCTTTTCATATGCGGCGTCTATCGTTTGCCGCCGTGCGATGCGCGGGCTTCCGTTCCAAGTGGATGGGGAAACAGAAGCCCGCTTGTCTGCAGGCGAGGGGCGCGTTTACTTCTTCGCCCAGAGCACCTTGAAGCGGGCATTGCGGCAGGTTTCGCCGCTCTCGCGGAAGTTTTCCGTCAGTACCGGCTCGTAGGGCAGGCCGCGGTTGGCGACCAGCATCAGGCGGCCGCCGCTGCGCAGCGCCGAAGATGCCGCCTTGATCATTGCCTGGCCGAGCGAAGGGTCGGCGGCGTGCCCCTCGTGGAACGGCGGGTTCATGATGATGAGGTCGTATTTGTCCTTGACCGGCTCCGATGCCAGATCGTGCCAGAAGAAGCGCTGCGCAACCTTCGGGCAGTTCTGCAACAGATTGGCGCGTGCGGCCTCCAGCGCCTCGTAATTGGCCTCGTAGAGGTCGATACGGGCGATCCGCGGCGACTTTGTCGCGAGCTCGACGGAGAGATAGCCCCAGCCGGCACCGAAGTCCGCCGCGTCACCGCTGAAGTCCGTCGGCAGCCGCGAAGCAAGCAGTTCGGAACCTTCATCGATACGCTCATGGGAGAACATGCCGGGAGCTGCGGTAAAGCGTCCCTCGATGCTGACTGCCGGCTTCACGAGCTGTTCATTGAGCGCGCTGATGTCGGCCGGGCGTGCGAACCAGAAGGCGACGCCATGATATTTCGGCATGTACTCGAGATCGATGCCGAAGCCCTCGATGCGCTTGCGCAGCGGCTGGATGCCGTCTTCCTTGCCGCCGGCAACGACGATCAGGCCACCCGTCTTCACATGCTGCAGCGCCTTGACGATGGAGGCCTCGTTTTCGCCCTTGTGCTTGGTGCAGAGGACCAGCGCGCCATCATAGTCGCCACCCTCGATCTCCGGCGTCACCTCGATCCGCTGCGCCTGCAGCTGGCGATAGAAGGGGCGGAAACCCTGGACGGCGGAAAGTGCTGCGGCAAACCCGTTCGGCAGCGAAAAGCCCGCTTCCGCTCCGAGAAACAGGAAGCGCTGACCTTCGCCGGGCGCCTCGACGGTGCCGGAGGCAAAGGGATGAAACAGGGTCTTCAGGGCATCGCGGCTCATGGGCGTGGTCTCGTCGTGGGAGTGGGTTTCGACTGTTGGATATGCGCCATCGTCGTATTGCGTGCTGCCCCACACCCTAACCCTCACCCCGCACGCGGGGAGAGGGGACGACAGTGCAAAACAACACGCCTCTTGGTGAGGAGGATAGTCATTGAGCGCAGTCATGATCCCCTCTCCCCGAATGGGCGGGGAGAGGGCTAGGGTGAGGGGCCTGGCACATAGTTCCGGCGAAAGTGGCCTAAGCCGATGGCATTTAATATAAAAAGGGCGCGGAAAAGATCCCGCGCCCCGGAACGTGGATGAAGGCGGGGCTTATTCGGCCGCGTCGTCCTTCTTCTTTTCAGCGACGATTTCCTGGCCGGTCGCCTGGTCGACAACCTTCATGGAGAGGCGAACCTTGCCGCGTTCGTCGAAGCCGAGCAGCTTGACCCAGACCTTGTCGCCTTCCTTGACGACGTCCTGGGTCTTCGCAACGCGCTCGGAAGCAAGCTGCGAGATGTGGACGAGGCCGTCGCGGGCGCCGAAGAAGTTGACGAAGGCGCCGAAGTCGGCGGTCTTGACAACAGTACCTTCATAGATCTGGCCGACTTCCGGCTCGGCGACGATCGAGTGGATCCACTTGCGGGCCGCTTCGATTTCCTTGCCGGAGGAGGAGGCGATCTTGACGGTGCCGTCGTCTTCGATGTTGATCTTCGCGCCGGTCTTTTCGACGATTTCGCGGATGACCTTGCCGCCGGAGCCGATGACTTCGCGGATCTTGTCGACCGGGATGTTCATGACTTCGATGCGCGGTGCGAATTCGCCGAGCTGGCCGCGGCTTTCGGTGATTGCCTTGGCCATTTCGCCGAGGATGTGTGCACGACCGCCCTGTGCCTGGCCGAGAGCGACCTTCATGATCTCTTCCGTAATGCCGGCGATCTTGATGTCCATCTGCAGCGAGGTGATGCCGTCGGCAGTGCCGGCGACCTTGAAGTCCATGTCGCCGAGGTGGTCTTCGTCACCGAGGATGTCGGAGAGAACGGCGAAGCGCTCGCCCTCGAGGATCAGACCCATGGCGATGCCGGCAACCGGCTTGGCGAGCGGTACGCCCGCGTCCATCAGAGCGAGCGAGGTGCCGCAGACGGTCGCCATCGAGGAGGAACCGTTGGACTCGGTGATTTCGGAGACGACGCGCAGCGTGTAGGGGAACTGTTCCGCCGACGGCAGCATCGGGCGGATAGCGCGCCATGCGAGCTTGCCGTGACCGATTTCGCGTCGACCCGGGGAACCCATGCGGCCGATTTCGCCGACCGAGTAGGGCGGGAAGTTGTAGTGGAGCAGGAAGCGCTCCTTGTACATACCCGTCAGGCTGTCGACATACTGCTCGTCTTCGCCGGTGCCGAGCGTGGCAACGACGATCGCCTGCGTTTCGCCGCGGGTGAAGAGGGCAGAGCCGTGGGTGCGCGGCAGCAGGCCGACTTCCGAGGTGATCGGACGAACGGTCGACAGGTCGCGGCCGTCGATACGGCTGGAGGTGTCGAGGATGTTCCAGCGAACGATCTTCGCCTGCAGGTGCTTGAAGATGGCGCCGACTTCTTCAGCCGTGTACTTGGCTTCGCCTTCGGCCGGCAGGAAGTGTGCTTTCACCTTAGCCTTGACGGCGTCGACGGCAGCGTAGCGATCGGCCTTCTGGGTGATCTTGTAGGCGTCGCGCAGTTCGGCTTCGGCAAGGCCGAGCATTTCGGCTTCGAGTTCGGAGAAATCGTCCGGCGTGAAATCGCGCGGTTCCTTGGCGGCAACTTCGGCGAGCTTGATGATCGCGTCGATGACAGGCTGGAAGCCGCGATGACCGAACATGACGGCGCCGAGCATGATGTCTTCGGCCAGTTCCTTGGCTTCGGATTCAACCATCAGCACGGCGTCCTGCGTGCCGGCGACGACGAGGTCGAGGCTCGATTCGTCCATCTCGTCGAGATGCGGGTTGAGCACGTATTCGCCGTTGATGTAGCCGACGCGGGCGCCGCCGATCGGGCCCATGAACGGGATGCCGGAAAGCGTCAGGGCAGCCGAGGTGGCGACCATCGACAGGATGTCCGGATCGTTTTCGAGGTCATGCTGGATGACGGTGACGACGACTTGCGTATCGTTCTTGTAGCCTTCCGGGAAGAGCGGGCGGATCGGGCGGTCGATCAGGCGGGAAACGAGGGTTTCGTTTTCGCTCGGACGGCCTTCGCGCTTGAAGTAGCCGCCGGGGATCTTGCCGGCCGCGTAAGTCTTTTCCTGATAGTTGACGGTGAGCGGGAAGAAATCCTGGCCCGGCTTCGGCGACTTGGCGGAAACGACGGTGGCAAGCACAACCGTCTCGCCGTAGGTGGCGATGACGGCGCCGTCGGCCTGACGGGCGATCTTGCCGGTTTCGAATTTCAGCGGGCGGCCGGCCCACTCGATTTCGACGGTATGGATATCGAACATGTCTTGTCCTTGCGTGGTGCGGGAAAAAGCGGCGTCGCCCGTTAGATCGGCAAGGCACTTCTTCAACCGCACGAAATGTGACGCATCACGGGCAAGACAACGAGACGCTTTCGAGTTCGATAACTGGCGAACTCAAGACCCAGAAAGGTCCAAACCTGACCGAAGCGCGCTTCGGCGGAAAGCATCCGGCAATCCTGCCCCATGACAGGTCAACGGTTGGTTTTGGCAGAACCGGCCCATCCGGCCTGCCGGTCTCGTCACGGTCGGCACAACAGACGCCGCAACCGGGACATAGAGTTGAGGCGTTCCGGCCTCGAAACGCTTCCGGCGGACGTTCAGGTGAACGCCCGCCGGAAAAATCTTAGCGACGGATACCGAGGCTCGCGATCAGCTTGGAATAGCGGCCTTCGTCCTTCTTCTTGAGATAGTCAAGAAGCGAGCGCCGGCTGGAAACCATCGTCAGGAGACCACGACGGGAGTGGTTGTCCTTCTTGTGGTCCTTGAAGTGGTCCGTGAGGTTGTTGATGCGCTCGGTCAGGAGGGCAACCTGGACTTCCGGAGAACCGGTGTCGCCTTCGGCGGTTGCGTATTCCTTGATCAGCGCAGCCTTGCGCTCAGCAGTGATCGACATCGGAGTGTCCTTTCTATGAGAGGAAATTAAAGTCGCCAAAAGCCGGGATGTCGTCCAGCATTGGCCGCGAATGCAATCAGGCATGCCTGATGCTGGCGCTGCCTATAGACCATTTGGGTGTCAAAGGGAAGAGACTCAGTTTTACCTTCGCCCCAGCGGGGAGAAGGGCGGGCGCAGCCCGGGTTGAGGGGGCCATACACCGTAAGGTGACGGTGTATTTTCCGGCAACTCCCCCTCATCCGCCCTTCGGGCACCTTCTCCCCGAGGGGAGAAGGAAAAAACTCAGACAAAAACCCGCTTGGGACGGAATTCGCCTTGGCCGATCTCGCCGATCGCGATCAGCTTGCCTCGGGCCGTCGCATAGGCTTCGGTTTCCGAAACCGGCGCATCGCGGCCGCGCACGAGAATGGGGTTGCCCATCTTCAGCCGATGCGCCTGGTCGTCGTTGATGACGAGATGCGGCAGCGAAGACAAAGCTTCCGCCGTATCGATCAGCAGCGCATCGAGTGCTGCCAGCCGCTCGTCGATATCCTCGATCTCTTCAAGCGCGACGAGGTCGGCGAGCGGGATCATCGTCTCCTCGGCGAAGGGCGCGACGAAGCTGCGGCGCAGGCCGGAAATATGGCCGTAGCAGCCGAATTCACGGCCGAAATCGCGGGCAAGCGCCCGCACATAGGTCCCCTTGCCGCATTCCACTTCGAAATGCGCGGTATTGGCATCCGGGCAGGCGAGCAGCGTCAGGCGGAAGATCTCGACTTCGCGCGACGGGATCTCCACCGCCTCGCCGTCGCGGGCGAGATCATAGGCGCGTTCGCCGGCAATCTTGATTGCCGAGAACTGCGGCGGGATCTGGTTGATGACGCCGGTATATTTCGGCAGCAGCGCCCGGATCTCTTCCTCGCTCGGACGCTTGTCCGAAGTCTGGGTGACCTCGCCTTCCAGATCGTCGGTGGCGCGTTCCTCGCCCCAGGTGACCGTGAATTCGTAGATCTTCCGGCCGTCCATGACGTAAGGAACAGTCTTGGTGGCGTCGCCGAGTGCGATCGGCAGCATGCCGGAGGCAAGCGGATCGAGCGTGCCGGCATGGCCCGCCTTCTGCGCCTTGTATAGCCACTTGATCTTGGACACGGCTTCGGTCGAGCCGAAATCCACCGGCTTGTCGAGGATCAGCCAGCCCGAAATCGGACGGCCCTTTGGTTTGCGAGGTTTGGACATTCTTCGTTTCTATTTTTGATCTTCGTCGTTGCCGTCGTCTTCGAGGTCGCGTTGAACCTCGGGCGAGCGCAGGAGAGCATCGATCTTCTTGTAATTGTCGAAGCTGGTGTCGTCGCGGAAACGAACTTCCGGCATGTATTTCATCTGCCGCAGCTGCGGGCCGAGACGGCCGCGAATGTACTTGGCATGGCGGTTGAGCGTGTCGATCACGGTTTCATGGTCGGCGACGCCGAGCGGCGTCACATAGGCGGTGGCGATCTTCAGGTCCGGCGACATGCGCACTTCGGAAATGGAGATGACGGTGCGCTCGATCAGGTCGTCGCGCACTTCGCCGCGCTGCAGAACCTGCGTGATCGCAGCGCGCACCTGTTCGCCAACGCGAAGCATGCGCTGCGACGGTGCAGAGGAGGTTGGTCTTGATGCCATTTATTCTTGTCCCAAAAGGTTCGGGCGCCGGACTGGATGTTCCGACGCCCGTTCCATTGTTTAAACTGCGCTCTCTTAGAGCGAGCGGGTAATGTGCTCCACGCGGAAGCATTCGATCGTATCGCCGGCGCGGATGTCTTCGTAGTTTTCGAAGGCCATGCCGCATTCCTGGCCGACATGCACTTCGGCGACTTCGTCCTTGAAGCGCTTGAGCGTCTTGAGCTTGCCTTCGTGGATGACGACGTTGTCGCGCACGAGACGGACGCCGACGCCACGCTCGACCTTGCCTTCGGTGACGCGGCAACCTGCGACCTTGCCGACCTTCGTGATGTTGAACACCTCGAGGATTTCGGCGTTGCCGAGGAAGGTTTCGCGACGTTCCGGCGACAGCAGGCCCGACATCGCTGCCTTCACGTCATCCACGAGATCGTAGATGATGTTGTAGTAGCGGATCTCGATGCCTTCGCGTTCGGCGAACTGGCGAGCCTGGGCATTGGCACGTACGTTGAAGCCGATGATGGCGGCGTTCGAGGCTTCGGCGAGCGAAACATCCGATTCCGTGATGCCGCCTGCGCCCGAATGGACGATGCGGGCACGGACTTCGTCGGTGCCGAGCTTTTCCAGCGCGCCGGCAATGGCTTCGATCGAGCCCTGCACGTCGCCCTTGATCACCAGCGGGAATTCCTTCACGCCGACGCTCTGCAGCTGGGTCATCATCTGTTCCAGCGAACCGCGCTGGCCGGACTGGCGGGCAGCAGCCTTGTCGCGGGCGAGACGCTGGCGATATTCGGAAATTTCGCGAGCGCGGCTTTCGCTTTCGACAACAGCAAACTTGTCGCCGGCAGCAGGCGTACCGGACAGACCGAGAACCTCGACCGGCGTTGCCGGCGTCGCTTCCTTCACATGCTCGCCCTTGTCGTTGATCAGAGCGCGCACACGGCCCCACTGATCGCCGGCAACGACGATCTGGCCGGGACGCAGCGTGCCCTTCTGGACGAGAACGGTGGCGACGGAGCCACGGCCGCGGTCGAGCTGGGCTTCGATGACGGTGCCTTCTGCCGTACGGTTCGGATTGGCCTTGAGATCAAGGATTTCCGCCTGCAACAGGATGGCTTCGAGCAACTTGTCGAGGTTGGTGCGGTTCTTCGCCGACACTTCCACGTCGAGCACTTCACCGCCCATGGATTCCACGAAGACTTCATGCTGCAGGAGCTGCATGCGAACCTTCTGCGGATCGGCCTCGTGCTTGTCGATCTTGTTGATCGCAACGATGATCGGAACACCGGCCGCCTTGGCGTGGTTGATCGATTCGATCGTCTGCGGCATCACGCTGTCGTCGGCCGCAACCACCAGGATGGCGATGTCGGTCGCCTGGGCGCCGCGGGCACGCATTGCGGTGAATGCGGCGTGGCCGGGCGTGTCGATGAAGGTGATCTTCTGGCCGTTATGCTCGACCTGATAGGCGCCGATATGCTGGGTGATGCCGCCGGCTTCGCCCGCGACCACGTTGGCATGGCGGATGGCGTCGAGCAGCGAGGTCTTGCCGTGGTCGACGTGGCCCATGATGGTGACGACGGGCGCGCGCGGCAGCAGGCTTTCCGGACTGTCCGCAACGTCGAACATGCCCTCTTCGACGTCCGACTCGGCGACGCGACGCACGGTGTGGCCGAGCTCTTCGGCGATCAGCTGCGCGGTATCGGCGTCGATCGTATCGGTGATCTTCGCCATGTGACCTTGCTGCATCAGGATGCGGATCACATCGACGCCGCGCTCG
>JAGWJK010001216.1 GCA_028865845.1 Rhizobiaceae bacterium | reverse complement strand
CAGCAGAGATCGCCTGCCTCAGTGCCTTGTCGGCTGCGAAAGACTACCTCGGCTCGCTGGACAAGGTGGTGAAAGTCGTCAAGCTCGACGTCTATATCGCCACCGTTGGCGATTTCCGCGATCACCCAAAGGTCGCGGACGGTGCGTCCGAAATGCTGCTTGACGTGTTCGGCGCCGACAGACTGTCCGGCCGTGTCGTCCTGGGCGTCGCCACCATACCGCTCGGCCTGCCGATCGAGCTGGAACTTGTTGTCGAGGTCGAGCCCTAAGTGCTCTTGAGAAAGCCGACCCGGCACCGTGCAAAAGCACGCGATGCCGGGTCGGGTCCTGATGAGTGGATCGGGGGCCAACCTGGTCAATTCGGTCGCGCCGGCTGCCGCAGAACCGCTCAGTTCTGCCGTTGAACACCCTCTTTTCCATCATAAGAATCCGTTGGATTGCTCAGTGGACCGAGATGGCTGAAGCTCTATTGCAGCATTTTTCCGCGGGTGACATTCGCTACTCAATTGGAGCTAGCCTTATGGCTCCAATAGCCTGATTTAATTATAAAATAGCCTATTTTATCGGTCGACTCGCAAGCAAATTCTAATATGCTGCCCGTCGATCAACTCAACCGCCACGATGCAAATCACAATGTAGTGAAAGCTGTTGTCCGCCATGGTTTGGAGGAAGGTGGCTTTCACTCACGATAGCTGTCGGAATTCCGTGATTTGAGATCGGCCAACGGACCCCGGGGTCCAGTTCGCATGACAGCGCATTCGCTGTTCCGCACAGACGTAAATTACCACCGAGACACTGTTCCATCACGCGAATACCGGCGACGGCTCGCATGGGAAACTTTTCGAAATGGGGCGAAATACCAATGGCGAAAGAACCGCAACCGGGCATAAGCGCGTCGCATGCCTTTCAGCTGAAAACCATCTCCGAAGGCAAAGCCGCCAGCTCTCTGGCCACCGGGCAACCGCGAACCTCCAGCGACAGTCTTGCGGCAGCAGTCGATGCACATTCGAGCCAAGTCGACGCTCGCGACCCGCCGATAACGCCAGCTCAACTTCCGCTTCGAACCTTTGCGCTGACACCGGTCTGAGGGAGATCCAGATATGGCATTCACCGACCATTGCGACCTCTTCGCTTCGTTTCACGAGGATGGGTTCAACGCCATCGTCAGGGATGTGCGCCAGCAGCGACCGTCTTTGTTCAACTATGCGTCGCTCGGCATCATCGCCAATCCCGCGCTGTTGTGCCGGCAGATTGACGCACATCCGGTCGTCGCCCTGCGCGGCAACCCATTGATGACCAAGATCGATCCGCTGCCGATCCCCGGGACGAACTACGCCATGGAACTGGCCGTCCAGGTGACGGACGCCAAGATCGATTTTCATCCGGGCAACGTCATCGCCCTGCCGCCGCAGCTGGGAAAACTTGCGCCGCAGCGGCTGGCGATCGGCATGGGGGTCTGCATCGGTCTCGGCTGCCCGCGGGATTTTCCGCTGGATCGGCTGATCGAGCCGCCGCAGGACAAACCGACACGAGACGACAAGGGCGAGCGGGCGCCCGCCGACCTGCCAAAACCACTGCCGACGCGCAGCCTGCTTTGCTTCTGCTTCCAGGTTTTCGCCGTCGGCGGCGTCCGCATCCGTTACTACAACGGGAAGCCTTATCTCGAGCCGTTCCTCGATGGCCGGATTGTTCGGCACCGCCGGCGAGATCGGTGTCGGCTTGATGACGACGCTGGCGACATTCTTGATGATTTCGAGCGGCGCGCGCTCAAGCAGGATACGCAGCTTCGGGATCAGGGCGAGTTTTAGCAGC
>JAGWJK010000129.1 GCA_028865845.1 Rhizobiaceae bacterium | reverse complement strand
GGCGCCTCGAACGTCTATCGCATCGATCCGGCGGATGGGTCAATAACTCTGGTTGCCAGCGATCGCGTCAAGCCGAACGGCCTTGCCTTCTCGGCCGATGAAAGCGTGCTCTATGTCTCGGATACCGGTGCTTCGCATGTGCCGGGCCTGCCGCCGACGATCACCGCCTATCCCGTCAACGCCGATGGACGCAGCCTCGGCGAAGGTCGCGTGTCGGTCACCTGCGAAGCCGGCATGTTCGACGGCTTCCGCATCGATCTTCACGGCAATATCTTTGCCTCGAGCGCCGATTCGGTTCGCGTTTATGCGCCGGACGGCAAGCTGATCGGCCGCATCATCGTTCCAGAGGTCATCTCGAACCTCTGCTTCGGTGGCCCGAAGCGCAATCGCCTCTACATCACCGCGACGACGTCGCTTTACGCGATCTACGTCAATAGCGGCCCGGCCGAGGCATCCAACCGGCTGCGCTGAGCCTCCACGGCCGCCTTGCGGTGCGCCTGCGGATCGGGGATCGGCACGGCGGCCATCAGCGCCTGCGTGTAGGGATCGCGCGGGTGCTCGAAGACCTCACGGCGCGTGCCCGCCTCGACGATCTTGCCGTAGCGCATGACGGCGACCTTGTGCGACATGCGTTCGACCACCGCCATGTCGTGCGAGATGAAGAGGTAGGCGAGGCCCATTGTTTCCTGCAGTTCCAGCAGCAGGTCGAGGACGCGGGCGCGCACCGAAACGTCGAGTGCGGCGACGCTTTCATCGGCAACGATCAGCTTCGGTTCCAGCGCGAGCGCGCGGGCGATGCAGATGCGTTGGCGCTGGCCGCCGGAAAACTCATGCGGATAGCGCGTCGCCGCATCCGGCGTCAGGCCGACGCGGGACAGCAGCGCCGCCACGCGGTCACGCCGTTCGGACCTGTTGCCGATGCCATGGATGACCATAGGTTCGGCGACCGCGGCGCCGACGGCCATGCGCGGATCGAGCGAGGCATAGGGATCCTGGAAGATCATCTGCGCCGAGCGGCGCACCGGCTGCATCTCGTGATGGCTAAGCCCGCCGATGGAGCGACCGTCGATCGTCACGTCGCCGGAAAAGGGGATGAGCCCGAGCACGGCCTTGCCGGTGGTCGATTTGCCTGAGCCGCTTTCGCCGACGAGGCCGAGTGTTTGGCCGGGCAGGATATCGAACGAGACATCGTCGACCGCAGCCGCCGGCGGCTTGCCCTTCAGCAGCCATTTGCCCTGGCTGCCATAGGTGACGTTGAGATTGCGAACGTTGAGGATCGGCGTGCGGTCCGCATGCGCGGCCTCGGCCTTTTGTGGCGTGACGCGCGGCGGCCCATCGGTGCCGGCATGGGCGCCAAGCCGCGGCACGGCAGCAAGCAGCTGCTGCGTATAGGCTTCGCGCGGGCGTCCGAAGATGGAGAGCGCGTCGCCGTTCTCGACGATCTTGCCGCTCTGCATGATGACGACGCGATCGGCCATTTCGGCAACCACGCCCATGTCATGGGTGATGAGGATGATCGACGTGCCGAATTCCGTCTTCAACTCGCGCATCAGCTTCAGGATCTGCGCCTGCACCGTAACATCGAGCGCCGTCGTCGGTTCGTCGGCAATCAGCACCTTCGGCTGGCAGGAGAGCGCCATGGCGATCATCACGCGCTGGCGCATGCCGCCGGAGAGTTCGTGCGGATACTGCTTGAGCCGCCGGGCCGGCTCGGTGAGTTGCACGGCTTCGAGCATCCGCAGCGCAATCGCGTCGGCGCTGTTGCCCTCGCTGCCCTGATGCTCGCGGATCGCCTCCGTCAACTGCGCGCCGATCGACAGCACGGGATTCAGCGAGGTCATCGGCTCCTGGAAGACCATGGCGATGTCGCCGCCGCGGACGCTGCGCATCGCCTTGTTGGAGAGCTTTACCAGATCGCGGTCGCCGAGCAGGATGCTGCCCGAAGCCACCTGCAAAGATACTTTCGGCAGAAGCCCCATGATCGCCAGCGAGGTCACCGACTTGCCGGAGCCGGATTCGCCGGCAATACAGAGCGTTTCGCCGGCGGTCAGTTCGAAGTTGATATCGTCGAGCACCCGCCGCCGACCTTCAGGCGTGCGGGCATCGACGGAGAGATTTCGAACAGAAAGCACCGGCGAAGCGGCTGGGGCAGATTGCATCACGCGAACACGATCCTCGGGAAGTAGAAGGAGACGACCCAGTTCGGGGCGTCGACGATTTCGCTGATCCGAAGATCGCCGCAGACGGAGCATAGCAGATAGGCGTCGGTGGCGCTCATGCCGTGCTCTTCGCCGAGCAGGTCGATCATCCGCATCAGGGCTTCGCGGGCGCCGGTCATCAGGTCCGGGCCGATGCCGGTGGTGACTTCGTAGCCCGCGCCGTCGAGATGGCGTGTGACGGGTTCGGTGGTGGTGAAGCGCGGGCTTTTCAGCTTGGCGTTCTTGACCACTTCAAGTGTCGCCTCGACTTCCATCTGGCTCTCGATTGCCGTACCGCAGACCTCGCCGTCACCCTGCGCAGCATGGGTGTCGCCAATCGAGAACAGGGCGCCTTCGACTTCGACGGGCAGATAGAGCGTCACGCCAGCCGTCAGGTCGCGGATATCGAGGTTGCCGCCGACGCGACGCGGCGGCACAACGGAATGGAGACCGGGCTCGGCGGGTGCGACGCCGATCGTGCCGGCGAAGGGCTTCAGAGGCACGCGGCCGCCGGGGCCGTAAAGAGCAGGCGCCATGCTGTTGGCATCATAGGACCAGATGTGCAGCGCCGGGTCCTTGAACTGATCGGCCAGCAGGCCGAAGCCTGGAATATTGGCAGTCCAGCCATGGCCCGAGGGCACGAAGCGGCGGATCGTCACTTTCAGCGCATCGCCGGGCTCGGCACCCTCGACATAAACAGGGCCGGAGACGGGATTGATCTTGCCGAAATCGAGATTGCTGAGCGATTGCAGCGTCGCATCCCTGCCAAGCTGGCCGCCGGAGGAATCCAGGCATTCGAAATGGATGGTCTCGCCGGATTTCGCCACGAGTGCCGGCTCGAAATCGCGGTTCCAGCCGAAATGATGCTGGGCGCGGTGAATGGTATGCGTGCAAGCAATGCACATGGTCTGTCTCTCCCGGGATTGGTCTTCCCCGGCCGTTGGAGCATGATCTCATCCAAAAACCGCTTTGCACTTTTTGGGATCATGCTTGAGCCGGGGAAGCTTGCCGATTTGACGGCTTATTTATTGATATAAATGGCTTCGTAGTCGATGACGCGGGTCGGATCGATGTAGATCTCGTCCGGTCCGCCCATGCGCTTCGACTTGGCAACGACGCGGCGCTCGTTGAAGACCGGGATCCACGGAGCATCCTTTTCCTGGATTTCGGTGAAGATCTTCTTCCAGGCCTCCGCGCGTTCCGCAGCCTTGGCCGGGACCGGCATGGCGTCGGCCGCCTGCGCGCGGGGTTCGATCGACTGGTTGCAGTACCACGACCAGTTCCAGCCGCCGGCAACAGCGCTGCCGCAGGAGAGGATCGGGCCATAATAATCGGAAGGATCCGGGAAGTCGGCGATCCAGCCGAGGCCGCCCGACCAGACCATCGGTGCCTCGCCCTTGGTGCCGCCGGCGGCGATCACGTTGGGATTGGCAAGCGCTTTGAGCTCGACCTTGACGCCGATCGCCGCCAGATCCTGTTGAATCGCCTGGGCGATACGCGGCTGTGGGTCGGTGTTGGAGGTGTAGAGCGTCGTTGAGAAACCATCCTTGAAGCCGGCTTCGGCGAGCAGAGCCTTGGCCTTGGTGACATCGAACGGATAGCCCTTATAGTCCTTGTCGTAGCCGGCCATCATCGGCGGCAGCACCTGGCTTGCCGGCGTGGCGCGGCCGTTGATGATGCGGACGATGCGGTCCTTGTTGATCGCCATGTTGACGGCCTGGCGCACCTTGACGTTGTCGAAGGGCGGGACCTGGGTGTTGAGCGTCACGTAGCTGGTTTCAAGCTGCTGGCGATCGACGATCATGCCCTTGAAGTCCGGAGACTTCTGCATTTCCAGGAACTTCGCCGGCGGGATGCCGTCGCCGGCGACGTCGACTTCGCCCTTCTGCAGGCGCAGCAATGCGACGAGCGGTTCCTGGCCGATTTCGACCGTGTAGCCGTCGATATGCGGACGGTCCTTGACGAAATAGTCCGGGTTGCGTTCGAAGACCAGACGCTGTCCGACAGTCCATTCCTTCAGGATGAAGGCGCCGGATCCGACAGGCTTCTTGCCGAAATCGCCGCCAGCGGCTTCGACGGCTTCCTTCGGCACGACCGAGGCGAAGTTCAGCGCGAGCACGTTGAGGAAGGTGGCGTCCGGCTGGACGAGGGTGAACTGGATCGTGTGGTCGTCCACGACCTTGATGCCGTCGAGCGCCTGGGCCGTGCCTGCCGTCATCGCATCGGCACCGACGATCGAGTGGAAGAAGCCGGCGCCCGGGCTCTGGGTCTTCGGGTTGACGGCGCGTTCGATCGAATACTTCACGTCGCCGGCGGTGACTTCACGGCCGTTGGTGAACTTCACGCCGGTACGCAGCTTGAAGGTATAGGTCTTGCCGTCGGGCGAGACGTCATAGCTCTCGGCGAGCGACGGCTTCAGCTCCGTGGTACCCGGCGTATAGTCGACGAGGCGCGAGAACATTGCGTTGATCATCGACCAGTTCTGCCAGTCGTAGCCGATGGCCGGGTCGAGCGTGGCGATATCGTCCTTGTAGGTGACGGTGATGGTGCCGCCATTATTCGGCGTATCGGCGGCATGGGCTGCGATCGCCGGCACGAGGGAGCTGGTGGCGAGCATGGCGGCCAAGGCCGCTTGCCGCAGGAAAGTCTTGGTCATCAAAATGAACTCCTCTGTTGGTTTTGCTTGGTTATTGCGCGCGGATGCGCGGGTCGATGAAGGGGGCAATGAAATCGGCGATAAGATTGCCGAGGACGATGGCGAGCGCTGAAACCAGCGTCACGCCCATGATGATCGGGATGTCGACCTGCTGGATCGCCTGCCAGGCGAGCTGGCCGATGCCAGGCCAACCATAGACGGCTTCGACTACGACAACGCCGCTCATGAATTGGCCTATATCGATGCCGATCATGGCAGTGATCGGCAGGATGGCGTTCGGCAGCACGTGGCGGAAAATGATGCGGCTCGAAGACAGGCCCTTGGCGCGAGCGGTGCGGACATAATCGTGGTTGAGGACGTCGATCATTGCCGAGCGCACCATGCGTGCGTACCAGCCCGCGCCGAGCACGCCGAGCGTGAGAGCGGGCAGAACCACATGACGAACCGTGCCGAAACCCGACATCGGGAACCAGCCGAGCGTTGCGGCAAAGACATAGAGCAACAGCAGGGCGACGACGAATTGCGGCGACGAGACGCCGACGAAGGAAAGCATCATCACCGTGCGATCGACGAGGCCGCCACGCTTGACGGCAGCAATGATGCCGAAAGTGAGGCCGAGGGCGACTTCGACGACGATGCCTGCCGCCATCAGGATGATCGTCGCCGGCAACCGAGCCGTGATCAGCGGCAGCACCGCGGTTCGCTGGGTATAGGAACGGCCGAGATCGCCATGCAGCAAGGCATCGAGATAATGCAGGAACTGCATGATGAGCGGCTGGTCAAGACCGAGTTCGTGGCGAATGCTCGCAACCATCTGCGGCGTGGCGCTGCGTCCTGCGATCAGGACGGCGGGATCGGCCGGCAGCGCGTAGAGCAGCAGGAAGGTGATCGCGGCGACGCCAAGCAGGATGAGCACGGTCTGCACCAGGCGGCTCAGGATGAGGAACAGCATTCAGCCTCTCCCTCTTTGCGTCGGGTCGAGAATGTCGCGCAGCGCGTCGCCGACGAGATTGAAGGAAAGGGCCGTCAACAGGATGACCGCGCCGGGGATGAAGACCAGCCAGGGAGCATCCTGGAAATAGCTCTGGCTCTCGAAGATGATGTTGCCCCAGGAGGGTTGCGGCGGCTGCACGCCGATGCCGAGGAAGGAGAGCGTAGCCTCCAGCAGCACCGTCGTTGCGATGCCGAGCGTGCCCCAGACGATCGCCGTCGGCATCAGATGCGGCAGGATGTGGCGGACGAGGATGCGGAAGTGACCGGCGCCGAGCGAGCGTTCCGCCATGATGAAATCTCGCTCCACCAGACCGCGGGTCTCCGTATAGACGATGCGCGCGACCTGCACCCAGTTCACCAGCGCGATCACCATGGCGACGATCCAGAGGCTGGGCTTCAACAGTGCCGCGAGCACGATGGCGAGCAGCAGCGCGGGAAAGGCCATCATCAGGTCGGTGAAGCGCATCATCAGGCTGCCGACGATGCCGCGCAGATAACCGGCGACGATGCCGACGAACAGGCCGATCGCAACGGCGACGCCGTTGGCGACGAGGCCGATGACCAGCGAGGTCCGGGCACCGAAGAGCAGGCGCGAAAACAGATGGAGGCCGAGCGTGTCGGTGCCGAGCAGGAAATGGGCGTCGGGGGGCAGAGGCGCACCCTCGACCGAGAGGCCATCGAACATCTGGTCATCGGGGCTGAACGGCGCGATCCACGGCGCGGCGATTGCCAGCGCGATCACGATTACCACGACGACAAGACCAAACAGCGCCGCCGGCTGGCGCAGCATCGCCTTCATTACATGCATCAGCTTGCCTCCGGCAGGGGTTCGGCGCCGCCGACGATGAAGGCCGAAAGCTGCTCCATCGGCAGGCGGCGGCGCATCGCGCAATTGCGCAGGATGGCGTAGGCGCGTTCCTCGTCGACATTGCGGGCCGCCATCAGCTTCTGGACGGCGGCATGGACGAGCGGGCGCAGGCGCACGCGCTCTTCGAGATATTGCAGTTTTTCGGCGACGGCCTTGCGCTCTTCATGGATCGAAACGGCCATGACCAGCGCCGGATAGACGGCCGAAGTCGTGACCGGTTTGGCGATGAGGGCGCCGGCGCCTTGTTCCATCGCCCAGGCGATGCGGCCCGGCGCTTCCGAGCCGAGAAGCGCCACGACCGGCAGCGGCGGATTGCCGCCGCTCCATGGCAGCAGCCCATCCCAGCCCTGATCGGCATCGACGATCACCATGTCGGGCAGTTCATGCGCGCCGATCGGTTCCCAGCGCAACGAGGTGCGCAATCCCAACAGCCTCAGCTGGCGGACGAGCCGTTCGGTGTTGCTGTCTTCCCGATGCAGGATAGCAGCCTGCCAGCCGGTGAAGTTCGGCGTCTTTTTCATGACACCACCTTGAGCTTCGGCGAATTCGGCAGGCGGCGGCCGGTGAGATAGGGATCGGCGGCCAATGCCGGCCGCGAGACTATAACATCGAAACCGTTGTCGTTGTTGATGCGTCCGAGATGGAAGGGCAGCGCGGCGTGATTGGTCTCCGGGTCGATTACGAGCGGGCCGAGCAACGTCGACCACGGGCCGGCATGAAGCTGGCGGCGCACCGCCTGCGGCTCGTCGCTTTCAGCGGCAACGATCGCCTCGATGCAGAGCCTGACGGCGGTATAGGCGCCGGCAAAGACGCTGGAAACGCGGCGGTCAGCGCCGAAACGTGCGGCGACGCGGGTTTTAAAGGCAAGGTTGTCCGCCGAGCCGATATTGTCGAAATAGGAGGCGGCGCAAAGCTGGCCGACGGCAGCGCCGGCTGCGATATCTTCCAGCTCGCATTCCATCAGGTCGCAGCTGACGACCGGGCAGTTTTCGGGTCGGAAGGCAGGGTCGCGGTCGCCGAGAGCCTTAATCGCCTCGAGGAACGCGTAGCTCGACGGGCCGATGAGATTGTTGAGGATGAAACTCGGGCGACGCTGTTCGATGTCGGCGACGATGCGTTCCACAGCGGTCTCTTCGAGCGGCAGGTAGCGTTCGCCCAACACTTCGCCGCCGGCATTGGTGACGAGCTCGCGGGCGAGACGGTTCATTTCCCAGCCCCAGACATAATTGGCGCCGACCAGATAGGGGCGCTTGCCATAACGGGGGATCAGGTGCTCGAACAGCGGCAGCAGATGCTGATTGGGGCAACCGCCGACATAGATGACGTTTTCGTTGGCCTCGAAGCCCTCATAAGGGCACATGTACCAGAGCAGGCCGTCATGCTTCTCGACCAGCGGGATGACTTCCTTGCGGGCGGCGGAGGTGATGGTGCCGACGATATGGCGGCAGCCGGTATTGCGCAGCAGATGTCGCGCACCTTCGAGATAGGCGGCCATGTCGGCATGCGGATCGACGAACACCGGTTCGATCGCCCGGCCGCCCTGAGCCGCGAATTCCTCGATGGCGAATTCGGCGCCGGCACGGGCGTCGCGCCCCATCGAGCCATAGGGCCCGGTGGTCGAAAACAGGATACCGATCTTCAGCGCGTCGTTCATCTCTCAGCCAAAAACGAAAAACCCCACGACGCTGGTCCCATCGGCGATGGGGCGTCATGAGGCGAAACTGCCCGGCGACTATCAAAGTCATGTGATTGCGATCAGGTTCTGCCTAATCCGCAGGCCTGAGTAAAATACAGGCAACTCCGCTTTGTCAAGCCCAATCAGCGATGATCGCGACGCATAGCACGCGCTCGCCGCTTTGATAAGGAGTGCGTTAGAATTCCCGTCAGCCGTTCGTGGAAAATCAACTCTTACCAGGAGCCGCCGGCGCGGCCTGGGGGCTTTTCGAAGCCGGAAAAGGGCTTGGTTTCGCGCTCGGGAGAAACGTCGAGATAGCTCATGATGTTGTCGACATGGCTCACCTGCGAACGCAGATTGTCGAGCGATCTGCCGGTGAGATTGGTTCCGGCCGGCAGCTGGGCGGTGAGCGGATTTTCGTAGCGGCCGTTGACGCGCAGTTCGTAGTAGAGGTGCGGTCCGG
>JAGWJK010001215.1 GCA_028865845.1 Rhizobiaceae bacterium | reverse complement strand
GCGACGCGACGTGCGGCTGCGGAAGCGGCGATGGACAAGATCAGGGAAAAATTCGGCAACAAGACCGTCGAGACGGGTTACACCTTCAGCGGTAAACGCGAGAACTAAAACGGCATCATCCGGCTTGCGCCGTTTGGTCCATCAGCGTCGATTCCGCCCCGCCCCGATTGCCATCGTGAGCCGCGACCGGCTCCATCGCCCCTCTGTAAGCGACGATCAATCCGACCCACGGTGCGGCGATCTCGACATCGAAGCAAAACCGTCCGTCGCGTTCGGTTTCGAAGCTCCGGCCGGTCGGCAGCAAAAATCTTGGCAGTGGAATTCCAAGCAGCGACCAGCTGCGGGGAACGAGAAAAAGCCTGTCGTTCTCAACGACAAGCGCTAGTGCGACGGTGATCGCACCGAACCGCTCCATCATCAGAAATTTATCCCTGCCGTCCCCGCATGTCTGTGTGGAGGAGAAAGACTTGCCGGCGAAGGTCCTAGTCCAGGTCTCGCCGTCTGCTCCCGGCGAAAGAACGACACTGACCGGAGCGCCCGTTGCCGTATCGGGAAAACCGATGATCCGGCAGATCACCCTGGCCATCAATGACTTTCCGCGGATAACGTCAGCGCGTCCTGCCCATTTGCGGGAGCGGGTGGAATGGTGCAGTGCCCTCACCTGCGGCGGAAGCGTTTCGAAGCTTTCACCCAACACCTGCTTGTAGATCGGATCTCCGGGTGTCTCTGCATCGCGAAATCCCGTATGGATCGTACGGTTCGCAAAAAGCTGGTCGTAGTCGGCCAGATCCAACGCCCGGGTCGCCGCGCGCGCACCTGGGCTTGGACGATCCCCCTTCAGGAGCTTGCGGATGATGGCTTCGATGGCCATCGACGGGATGTAGGGACCGTCATCGCCTTCGGCCAGCAAATGCCAGCTGCGTTCGATCGGGTTACCGTCCTTATACCCGTTGGCCCATACGAACATGCCGCCGCGATGCTCGCCGAACTTCATCAGGTTCAGCACCCTGTAAAACAGGCGCGACATCAGCACCAGGGAGGGCAGATTGAGAGCCGCTCGGCCCTTTGCGAGCAGATTGAGAATGCGGTGCAGAACCTCCGGCACGGGGCCGGCGCCCATCCAGATATCCCGCATGCTCCCATGCTCGGGTGGAATGACCTGCAGATCCGGGACATCGACGAGCGAGAAATGAATGTTGCGGAGAGGCAACCGTCCCGGGACCGCAATCGTATATCGCATGCTTTCGGCAAGGCCGATGCCATGGGCCTGGACGCCGTTTCGGTAGAGCTTGACCGGAGCGCCTGCGTATCCGACTACGGCACGCATCACGTTCAGTCCGATTCCGGCAAATGGCGAAGGCGCAATTCCGCCTTTTACAGAGACAATATCCATCGACTTTGCCATCTCGCGCAGAACGGCGGCTGTCAGCACCGGGAAGCTGCTGACGCCCGACAGGACGAAGACGCCGGCCGCCTTGGCCTCGCCATCGAATTGAGACACGCCGAAGACAAAATCGGCCGCATCTGCGAAATCCAGATAGTCGGTTCTGGACGCGATGCAGGCCTTGATAACGCCATAGGGCGCCTCGCCGTAGTTCTGAAACGGGCCGGACGCATCGACAACGAGGTCCGGACGCTCCGCCTCCAGCGTCTGCGATATCCCCGCACGATCGGCCGCGAGCGCACGAACCTTGGCCTTGCCGCGATAGGCGGCGCAAAATTCGGCTGCCCGCGTCAGACTGCGGCCGCAGATGATAAGTTCGACCTCGGCGAGATCGGCGAGAAGCTCGGCCAACCGCCCTCCGAAAACGCCGTA
>JAGWJK010001214.1 GCA_028865845.1 Rhizobiaceae bacterium | reverse complement strand
AGCAGGACGGAAAGACAGCGGAAGCGAAAACCGCCTTCGAGGCACTCGCAAAACAGTCGCCAGCCGATGCGCCCTGGATGGTGAGCGTCAACGAGCATATCGCCAAGAACGGCGGGACAGTGGATGCAGCGGCTGCGGCAAATTCCAACGCGCCCGGAAATCCGACATCCGACCAGGTTGCCGCCGCCGAGGCGATGCCAAGCGGCGATCGCATGCAGATGATCCGCGGCATGGTCGAAAGCCTCGATGCCAAGCTGAAGGACGATCCGAAGAATTTCGAAGGCTGGCTGCGGCTCATCCGTTCCTATGCGGTGCTTAAAGAGCGGGATCGTGCCGTGGACGCGTTGAAACGCGGCCTTGCCGCCTTCCCGGCCGATAGCGGCGAGGGGCAGCAGCTTCTGGCGCTTGCCAAGGAGCTTGGACTGCCGACGGAGGTGACGCAGTAATGACCCGTAAGCAGAAACGATTGGCCGTGATCGCCGGCGGCATGGGGTTCATCGCTGCCGCCGTGCTGCTGGTGCTTTTCGCCTTCAGCCAGTCCGTCGCCTATTTCTATCTTCCTGGCGACCTTGCCAAGAACCCCGTCAGCGCCGGTACGCTGATCCGCCTGGGCGGTCTTGTCGGGCAGGGAACGCTCGTACGCGGCGAGGGCACCCAGGTGCAGTTCGCGGTGACGGACGGCAAGGATGCGATCAAGGTCAGATACACGGGTATCCTGCCCGATCTTTTCCGCGAGGGGCAGGGCGTGGTCACCGAAGGTAAGTTCGAGCCGGGCAGCGACGTCTTTGTTGCCGACAGCGTTCTTGCCAAGCATGATGAGCGCTACATGCCGAAGGAAGTTGCCGACAAGCTCAAGGCTGACGGCGTCTGGAAGGGCGAGGAAGCCAGCCAATGATCATCGAACTCGGACATTACGCGCTGGTTCTGGCGCTCGCGACCGCCATCATCGTTTCGATCATCCCGGTGATCGGCGCCTGGCGTGGCGATCTGTCGATGATGGATATCGCGCCGATCGGTGCCGTAGCCTCGTTTACGCTCGTTGCCTTTTCCTTCGGCGTCCTGACCTACGCCTATGTCGCTTCCGATTTCTCCGTCTTCAACGTCTGGGAGAATTCCCATTCGCTGATGCCGCTGATCTTCAAGATTTCCGGGGTCTGGGGCAATCACGAGGGATCGATGATGCTCTGGCTGCTGATCCTGTCGCTGTTCAGTGCTCTGGTCGCGCTTTTCGGCCGTAACCTGCCGGACACGCTGCGCGCCAATGTGCTGGCCGTGCAGTCGTGGATATCGTCGGCCTTTCTGATCTTCATCCTCCTGACGTCGAACCCGTTCCTGCGTCTCGACCCGGCGCCTGCCGAAGGCAAAGATCTTAATCCGGTGTTGCAGGATATCGGGCTGGCGATCCATCCGCCGCTGCTTTATCTCGGTTATGTCGGCTTTTCCGTCTGCTTCTCTTTTGCGGTTGCTGCCCTGCTCGAAGGCCGTATCGATGCGGCCTGGGCGCGCTGGGTAAGGCCCTGGACGCTTGCAGCATGGACCTTCCTCACCCTCGGCATCGCCATGGGTTCCTATTGGGCCTATTACGAACTCGGCTGGGGCGGCTGGTGGTTTTGGGATCCGGTCGAAAACGCCTCCTTCATGCCATGGCTTGCCGGCACCGCGCTTCTGCATTCGGCGCTCGTCATGGAGAAGCGCGACGCATTGAAGATCTGGACCGTATTGCTGGCAATCCTGACCTTTTCGCTGTCGCTGCTCGGCACCTTCCTGGTGCGCTCCGGTGTTTTGACCTCCGTGCACTCCTTCGCGAGCGACCCCA
>JAGWJK010000128.1 GCA_028865845.1 Rhizobiaceae bacterium | reverse complement strand
CGGTCGCTGAACCTCGGCGAAGTGTCCTATGGCGACCTCATCGACGGAAAGCCGCAGTCCGTGGTCCGCAATCCCGAGGGGAAATATCAGCTCTTCCGCATCGGCGATGCGGTTGCGGCGCGCAATACGCACGCCGCGATATATGACGGCCTGCGTATTGCAAAAGACCTCTAATGCTTCCGGGCACGTTCATGCCCAGAAGCGAATTTTACAACCAAGGGCAAATCCCGCCCGGCAAGCCGGGCGCGGACATCAGAAGCGCTGCCGCGCAGCCGGCTTGTTGCCGACGATCGTGTCGATCCGGGCCAGTACATCCGGGGTGATCTTGTCCTTGTGGGCCAGCGCCGCCAGATTGTCCTCGAGCTGGCCGACGCGCGACGCGCCGAGGATGACCGTCGATACATTACGGTTCGCGAGGCACCACAGCAAAGCGAGATGGGTGATCGAGATGCCGATTTCCTTCGCGAATGCGGTGAGCTCCACCACCTTGGCAAGCTGGGCGCGACCGGCCTCGCTTCCCCACTGCTCCTTCAGCCATTCATAACCGGGCAGGTTCATGCGGCTGTCGTCGGGCATTCCATTGTTGTATTTGCCGGTCAGAACACCCGAGGCAAGCGGCGACCAGATGGTGGTGCCGAGGCCGATCAGCTCGTAGAGCGGCAGGTAATCGCTCTCGACCTTCTGCCGCTCGAAAATATTGTACTGCGGCTGCTCCATCGTCGGCGGCGTGATGCGCAGATCGCGGGCCACCGCATAGGCCTCGGTCAGCTGCTGGGCCGACCATTCGGAGGTGCCCCAATAGAGGATCTTGCCCTGGGTGACGAGATCGTGCATCGCCCGCACGGTTTCTTCGATCGGCGTATCGATGTCGGGACGGTGGCAGAAATAGAGATCGAGATAATCGACCTGCAGGCGCTTCAACGCAGCATGCGCCGCATCGGTGACGTGCTTGCGCGAGAGGCCGCGCTGCGTCGGCTTCTTACCACCCCAGAAGACCTTGCTGGAAACGATGAAGCTGTCCCGGCTCCAGCCGAGCGTCTTCAGCGCTTCGCCCATGACGGTTTCGGATTTACCGGCTTCATAACCCTCGGCATTGTCGAAGAAATTGATGCCGTTGTCGTAGGCGAGCTTCATCAGGCTGACGGCATCGCTGCCCTCCACCTGCTTGCCGAAGGTAACCCACGATCCGAACGAGAATTCACTGACCTGGAGGCCGGATTTTCCGAGACGACGATATTGCATGACACGCTTCCTCACGAGCAAAGGTTGGCCAGGATCGGCTTATCGCAAAATAAAAAGGATAATTGCTCCGATACTGGAGACGAGATTGCGGCCGCGCGAAGAGAACGCGCGACCGATGGATTGTTCCGTGTTCGATAGTGCGCAGATCGAGCCTTCTGGTCAACCGCATCGGTAAGCGATCACCTATTGCGGAATCCCCCGAGAGGTCCGGCTCTACCGGCTGCCCAACTCCTGCCCCACAAGCGACAACCAGTAGCGGACGCCGTGCGCGATGGCCTTGTCGTTGAAATCATAGGCCGGATTATGCAGGTAGGCGCTATCGCCGTTTCCGATCAGGATCATGGCGCCTGGGCGCTTTTCGAGCATGTAGGAGAAGTCCTCCGCCCCCATCGACTGCTCGTAGTTCTGATCCACCCTATCCTCGCCGGCGACCCGCGCAGCAGCTGAGGCGGCTGCGGAAGCTCTCGTCGGATCGTTGACGGTCACGGGATATCCTGGCATCCAGTTGATCTCGGCTTCCGTCTCGAACAGCTTGGCGGTGACATGCACGATATCGCGGAAGCGCTGCTCCACGGCCTTGCGCGTCGTGGTCTGCATCGTGCGGATGGTCCCGCCGAGCCTCACCGATGCCGGGATGACATTCAGCGCCTTTTCGTTTCCGGCTTCTGAGAAGGTGATCGAGACGACGACCGGATCGAAGGGATCGGTGAAGCGCGAGGCAATCGACTGCAGTGCTGTGATCATGTGGGCACTGACCAGAACAGGATCATGCGTGAGGTTCGGCGAAGCCGCGTGACCGCCTTTGCCGTTGATCGTTACCACGAACCGGTCCGCGCCGGCCATGAATGGGCCGCTCCTGGTCGCAAAGGAGCCGATATCAAGACCGGGTTCGTTGTGCATGCCATAGACTTCTTCGATGCCGAAGCTTTCGAGCAGGCCTTCCTCGATCATCACGCGCGCCCCGCCGCCGCCTTCTTCCGCCGGCTGGAAGATCAGCACGACCTTCCCCGAAAAGTCGCGGGTTTCCGTGAGACACTTCGCGGTGGCGAGCAGCATCGCCGTATGCCCGTCATGGCCGCAGGCATGCATGCGGTTCGCGACCTTGGAGGCATAGGGAAGATTGGTCTGCTCCGACATCGGCAATGCATCCATGTCGCAACGCAACCCGATGGTCTTGCCCGGCCCCTTCGAACCCTCGATGACCGCGACGACACCGGATTTCGCAAGGCCGGTCACCACCTGGTCGCAGCCGAACTCCCCGAGTTTGCCAGCGACGAAAGAGGCGGTCTCCGGCAGATCGAACAGCAGCTCGGGATGCTGATGGATATGACGACGCCAGCCCTTGGCCTCTTCGGCGACGGCTTCGATATTGCTCATGATGATGATTTTCCTCGTATGTGGAATGTATGCCTGGGTCAGAAGCCAGCCACGAAAGCAGCTGCCTCGATGCACCCAAACTAGCCGCAGATCGGATCTTTTGCCACCGCTGAAACGTCCTTTATGAAGGGATGGTTGGCGCCAACAATCCGCCTTGCGCGACAACGCCGGGTATTAGCAAGCCGAAATGCGCGAAGTTGCCGCGCCCGTTTACGGTAACGTACTTCCATTTATACGCTCGATGGCACCTTCTGATTCGTATTCGCACCAGAAAATCGCGAGAACTGGGAGGCTGACGTGGGCTTGTTCCGGAAGTGGTTAATCCTGCTTGCAACTCTTCTTCTACCGATCCTGCCGGTCCGGCCCGCGGTCGCCGAGGATGCGCCGCCACGGTTGATCGAAAAGCATGTCATCGATCTCGAAGCGATGAAGGCGCGGCGGATTGTTCGTGTCCTCGTTCCCTTCAGCAAGACCATCTATTTCGTCGATAAGGGACGGCAGTTCGGCACTGCCGTCATGTTCGGGACGGAGCTTGAGAAATCGCTCAATGAAGGCCGCAAGAAGCAGATCGAGCACATTCACATCGTCTTCGTCCCGACACCGCGCGATAAACTGCTGACGGCGCTGAACGATGGTTTCGGCGATATCGTCATGGCGAACCTCACGATCACCGACGAGCGGCTGAAGGAGGTGGATTTCACCGATCCCCTCTATGACAACGCGGAAGAGGTGCTGGTTTCCGCGCCGAACAGCGAGCCGGTGACGAAAATCGAGGACCTTTCCGGAAAACGCATCGCCGTCAGGGCGTCCAGCAGCTATTATGAGCATTTGCTGGCGCTGAATAAGACGCTCGCTGCCGCAGGAAAGCCGGAAATCGGCATCGACCTCATGGATGAAAGCCTCGAGGACGAAGACCTGATGGAAATGGTCAATGCCGAACTCCTGCCCTATACCATCGTCGACGGCTACAAGGCGGATATCTGGCAACACGTCTTCACCGGTATCAATGTCCATCATGACGTCGTGCTTTCCTCCGGCGGCAAGATCGCCTGGGCCATCCGCAAGAACAGTCCGGAACTGAAAGCCGCGCTCAATAGCTTCGTTGCGACCCACAAGATCGGCACCACCTTCGGAAACATGTTGAGGAACAGCTATTATCGGCAGGACAAGATCGTAAAGCGTGCCTATTCGCCCGATGACGTCGATCGTTTCCAGCGCCTCGTCGAGATCTTCCGCAAATATGGCGGCAGCTATTCCTTCGATTATCTGATGCTGATGGCCCAGGGCTATCAGGAATCGCAGCTCGATCAGGCAAAACGCTCGCCGCGCGGGGCGGTCGGCATCATGCAGATGTTGCCGACGACCGCCAAGGACAAGGTCATCGGCATCACCGGCATCGACAAGGATCCAGACAGGAATGTGGAAGCCGGAGCGAAATATCTGCGGCATCTGATCGACACTTACATCGACGATCAGGGCCTGACGCCGAAGGACCGTCAGCTCTTCGCCTTCGCCGCCTATAATGCCGGCCCCGGCAATCTCCATCGCTTCCGCGAAAAGGCCAAGTCCATGGGCCTCGATCCAAACGTCTGGTTCGGAAATGTCGAGAACGGTGCAGCCGCGATCGTCGGGCGGGAGACGGTCCAATATGTCAGTAACATCTACAAATACTACGTCGCCTATTCGCTGCTGGTGGCGCGGATGGACGAGCGAAAGAAAGCGGGGCTCGCGGAACAACCGCAGCAGCAATGACATCCATCGCGGCCGGGAGACGGGCCGATAAATACCTTTTCCCGGCTAGGTTCGCGGCCAGGCCCCGTCGAGCCGCCGCTGGTCATCAATGGTCCCCTTGGCGCCGACTTGCGGGAACCCAAGCCGCCGACAGGGATTTACCCTCTCACAGGAGGCCGCCATGATCCGCAAGCTCAAATCCGGCGAATACCGTCTCTACTCGCGCAAGCTCGATCCGAGGACGCACAAGCGCAAGAACCTCGGCACGTTCAAAACTCGGGAAGAGGCTGAAAAGCACGAACGCGAAGTGCAATACTTCAAGCATCACTAGTCGCGAATAGGTATCAGCCAACGAGAAATAGGAAATGCCGGGCGCAGCGCGACCCAGTTTCTGCCGGCTATCCTGCGCAGAGCATGGCGCCGGCATCCGGCACCACTCAGGTCTGCAATCCCGCCATCCTGCGCGAGGCATTCGCAAGCCGGCGCTCCCACAGAATGAGGCTGAGGCTCGAGCCGACGATCAGCAACGCGCCGGCAAAGACGTTCACTGGCGGGATTTCCGCCCAGATGAGATAGCCGTATAAAAATGCCCAGCAAAGACCGCTATATTCGATCGGCGCCAGCGTCGACGCCGGCGCATAGCGGAACCCTTCGTAGAGAAAATACTGGCCGGCGGCGCTGATGAAGCCGAGGCCGATCATCAGGCACCAGCCGAAGAGGTCAGGCGTCTTCCATACCCAGGGCAGCATGATGCCGCATGCGATGGCAAAGAAGAAGCTGGTCGCCATCATCTGGTTGATCGTGCTTTCCGTTCGGCTGACCATGCGCACCAGGATGGTGCTCCAGGCCCAGCAGAAACCGGCAAAGAGTACCATGCCTGCCGGCAAGAGGCTCGGCGCGTGCGTCGGATTGGCGGCGAGAACGACGCCTGCAAATCCGACGATGCAGGCAAGCCAGCGCACGGCGCCGACCTGCTCCTTCAGGACGAAGATCGACAGAACGACGACCATGACCGGCGCGCAGAAATACATGGTGGTGATTTCGGCGAGCCCGAGATGCCGCGCCGAGGAATAAAAGGCGAGCCACGCCAGGAACATCAACAGCGCCCGCACGACGAGCGAGTTACGATATGGGCTGCGCAGGATTGACGGATGACGCTGCTTCCAGACGAGGAAACCAGCGAAAAAGGTGATGACGATACTGCGCATGAACAGGATCTGCGGCACCGCGTAATCCGCAACCAGCCACTTCACCACGGCGTCCTGCATCGCAAAGAGGGAATAACCAAGACATGCCAAGGCTATGCCCGCAAGCGGGCCCGGAGCCTGATCGGTCGATCGCGAAAACATGGAAAGCCTGCTGGGGGAATGATCTTACGAATGACCTGAAATATCAAGAAGGCGATGCGATGGCAACGGGAAAGCGGGAGGACTACGAGCAGTTTGCCGAGAAGTTGCGTGATGTCGCCGCGGTCTCTATGTCGACCCGCCAGCCCATGCGGTGATTCTCTGCTTTGATGAAAAAACGTGGAAGAAAATCAGCTGTCGGTGTCGGTTCCCGACAGATCCGATCGTCTTCTTGACGAGAGGCTGGCGCTCGCGGTCCGAGTGCACCTGACGAAATGGAAAAAGGAAACCTTTTCATGAGCGTGCACGCGCAGATCGACGAATACATCGGCAATCAGTCTCCGGCGAAGAGCGAGGAGTTGAGGGATCTGCATCGGCGCATCCTGGAGATTTCGCCCGACGCCAAGCTATGGTTCCTGGATGGCAGGAACGACGACGGCAAGGTCGTTTCAAATCCGAATATCGGCTATGGATCGGAAACGCTCCGCTATGCCTCCGGGGATACGAGACCGTTCTACAAGATCGGCCTCAGCGCCAATACCTCCGGAATATCGGTCTACGTCATGGGTCTCGACGACAAACACTACCTGTCCGAAACCTACGGATCGCGGCTCGGGAAGGCGAAGATCACCGGATATTGCATCAGGTTCAAATCCGTCAAGGACATTGATCTCGGCGTGCTCGAGGAGGTCGTCACGGACGCCATGGCGCCCGGGTCAACGGGCGCATCGTCCTAACGTGCCCGGTGGCAAAAATTGTTCGTTCGCGGCCGATCTGGCCTAACATCGCGGCCACTCAAAAACCGCGAACTCCGCTTTGACCAGTAAGGCCGAGGCGCGCCCGAGCGTGTGTCTCCTATCGTCCGGTGCCCACTCAAGTCTGCGGTAGCTTCCAACCTGTGCTACCAGCGTCAGGCGCAGGCACCAAGTGTTGGATTGCATCCGCTAGGCGGCGAGCAGTCGTTCTTTACTTTCCCGAACATCCTTTGCCGGTGACGCGCCGAACATGCGGCCATATTCCCGCGTAAATTGGGGCACGCTTTCGTAGCCGACCGAATAGGCGGCGTTGCTGGGTGCAGCGCCTTCCGAGATCATCAACCGACGCGCCTCGATCAGCCGAAGCTGCTTTTGAAACTGCAGCGGCGACAGCGACGTCACGGCGCGGAAGTGCTGGTGAAAGGAAGAACTGCTCATGCCCGCAGCCTCGGCCAACCGCTCGATCGGCAAAGTCTGCGTGTATTCGTTGCGAATGATCGCGACGGCCCGGCCAATTCGATTGGCGTGGCTTTCGGCAAAGCCAAGCGCGCGAATGCCGGCACCGTGACGACCGGCGAGCAGCCAATGGTGCATCTCGCGGATCAATTGGCTGCGCAGAACCGGTATCGAGCTCGGCCGATCCATTAGTCGCATCAGACGAAGCGCTGCATCCGCAACCTCGGATTCCGTCGGATCGACCCGGATGGGAGCTGCGGCCTCCGCGGTAGCGATGCCCATTTCCAGAACCAGCGACTCGGTTACTGCCGGATCGATATCGAGCACCAGCGAATAATAGGGAGTACCGGGGCTGGCACGCGTAATCTGGCTGACATTGGGCACGTCGGCAGCGATCAGAAGCGAATCGCCCGCTCCAAAGTCAAAAGTGGTGTTGCCCATCGTCACGCGTTTGCTCCCCTGCAGGACAAGCGCCACCAGAGGCTTTGAGATCGCGTATTGGATCTCGCTGGGCGACGTTCCGCGCATCGCGAAGAGCCCCGGTATCGGTGTGCGCGCGACACCCGATTGATCGGCATTGGCGTCAGCGAAACGGCGAACGCATTCGAGCAGAGCGGTGGTCACGTCGTTGGAATCCGAAGATGATGGATCGATTGAAACAATGAAGCACCATCGGCAACCCGACGCAAGCCGGTTCGGCGGATTAGGCAAACATACGAGAGTCTTTGGCAAGAAACAAAAGCAGGCTTTGGCAGTCAGGCCCACTTGCTGAATAGGAAGTCGTTTTCCCATAACATTCAGTGATTTCAATCTTATCGAGCCATCTCTTGAAACACCGTGTTGAACCTGAACGAGGGCGGCGCCCCTCTGATGGCGACAACAAAAGCCACCGCTTCGGAGAAATAGGCAAGGATCGGCGAGAATCCGGCAACCGCGGCCAGCATTTGTGGACGATAAACATCCCGTCAGCGAGACAAACAGATCGTTCACAGGAGCTACAAATGACCACCATATCCATCGTCACCGGCGGCAGCCGCGGCCTCGGGCGCAACACCGCAATCAGCATTGCCCGGCACGGCGGCGACGTCATCTTCACCTATCGCAGCGGCGCTGAACAGGCGAAGTCCGTCATTGCCGAAATCGAGGCGCTTGGCCGCAAGGCGGTCGCATTCCAGCTCGACGTCACGAGCGTCTCCTCGTTCAAAGCCTTCGCCGCCGACATCAAATCGACGCTCTCCAGCACTTGGGGCCGCGAGACCTTCGATCACCTCGTCAACAACGCCGGCCAGGGCGAGATGGCAGCTTTCGCCGACACGACAGAGGCCCAGTTCGATGCGCTGTTCGACACCCATGTCAAAGGCGTTTTCTTCCTGACCCAGGCATTGCTGCCGCTGATCGCCGATGGCGGCCGCATCGTCAATTTCTCTTCCGGCCTGACCCGTGTCTCCTATCCGGGCTTTTCGGCTTATTCGGCGGCCAAAGGCGCCGTCGAAATCCTGACACTTTACATGGCAAAGGAACTCGGAGGCCGCAGCATCGCCGTCAACACGGTCGCTCCGGGCGCGATCGAAACCGACTTCCTCGGCGGCGCCGTACGCGACATGCCCGATCTCAACAAGCAATTCGCCGGCATGATCGCACTTGGACGCGTCGGCGTCCCCGATGATATCGGCCCGATGGTCGCCAGCCTGCTCGGCCCGGACAACCGTTGGATCACGGCACAGCGCATCGAGGTTTCCGGCGGTCAGGTGATCTGACGCGAATATCGCATTCCCAGAGATCAAGGCCATCCGCCATTTTGTTGATGGCGGATAGCCTGCTCATGTCGCAAATCCGATATCGCTGCTAGGCGATCGCCCGCACGAAATGGTCTGCCGCGACGGAGACGATCCTGTCCTGCTGCTGCCGCGATTTCGTCCTGATATCGTCGATGATATCAGGCTCCAGACGCGCGGCG
>JAGWJK010000127.1 GCA_028865845.1 Rhizobiaceae bacterium | reverse complement strand
CAGAAGGTCTGCGGGAGCATATCCTTCCCGGCAACAAGGAGTTCCTCGAAGGGGACTACCTTCCCCGCCCGGAAAGCGGCGGCGGCAAGCCCAAGGCCGGTGGCGAGGGCAGCGGCGAGGATGCCTTCCGCTTCATCCTGACGAGGGAAGAATTCCTCGATCTCTTCCTTGACGATCTCGAGCTCCCGGATCTTGCCAAGAAGCGGCTGACGACGGCCGATCAGGTCAATCTGGTGCGTGCCGGCTATTCGGTGACGGGATCGCCTTCCAATCTCGCCGTCAACCGCACCATGCGGCTCGCGATGATGCGGCGCGTGGCGCTGCATCGACCGAAACCGGAAACGGTCGCGAGCCTTGCCGCCGAGGCTGCCGAATGCAAGGACGACAAGCGTCGCCAGGAGCTTGAAGCCGAGATCAAGGTGCTGGAATCGAAGGTCCGGCGCATTCCGTATATCGACCCGATCGACATCCGCTACCGCCGTTTCGAAAACGAGCCGAAGCCCGTGGCACAGGCGGTGATGTTCTGCCTGATGGACGTTTCCGGATCGATGTCCGAACACATGAAGGATCTCGCCAAGCGGTTCTACATGCTGCTCTACATCTTCCTCACCCGGCAATATCGCCGCGTCGAGATCGTCTTCATCCGTCATACCGATGTCGCGGAGGAGGTGGATGAGGAGACGTTCTTCCGCAGTCCCGCCACCGGCGGCACGCAGGTTTCGAGTGCGCTGGAGCAGATGCACCAGATCGTTCAGCAGCGGTACCCGCCTTCCGACTGGAACATCTATGCGGCGCAGGCTTCCGACGGCGACAATGCCTATTCCGACAATGCGACGGCTGCGGCATTGTTGACCAACGCCATCCTGCCTGTCTGCCAGTATTTTGCCTATCTGGAAGTGGGCGAGGCGCGCAGCGTCGCGATTTCCTCCGGTTCGGCACTCTGGTCGCTCTATGAGCGCATCCAGGGCGGGTGGCCGACGCTGTCGATGCGGCGCGTCAGCGATCGCAGCCAGATCTACCCGGTTTTCCATGAACTCTTTCAGCGCCGGACGGCGGAAACAAGGAGCGGATGATGGCGAAGGCGTCGATGGAACGGCTTTTCGAAGGTGCGGACTGGGATTTCGCCACCATTCAACGGATCCACGATGCCTGCCAGAAGATCGCGGTCGACGAACTCGGGCTCAACGTCTATCCCAACCAGATCGAGATCATCACCGCCGAGCAGATGCTCGACGTCTATTCCTCCATTGGCATGCCGCTGTTCTACAAGCACTGGTCCTTCGGCAAGCATTTCGCCCGGGACGAGGCTTTTTATCGCAAAGGCCTGCGCGGGCTCGCCTACGAGATCGTCATCAACAGTTCGCCGTGCATTTCCTATCTGATGGAGGAAAACACCGCGACCATGCAGGCGCTGGTGATTGCGCACGCGGCGTTCGGCCACAATCATTTTTTCAAGAACAATTACCTCTTCAAGCTCTGGACGGATGCCTATGGCATTCTCGATTATCTCAATTTTGCCAAGAGCTACATCAGCCGCTGCGAGGAGCGTTACGGGCATGTGGCGGTCGAGCGGACGCTGGATGCGGCGCATGCGCTGATGTCACATGGCGTGCATCGCTACGCTGGCAAAAAGCAGCTGGATCTGCGCGACGAAGAGCGGCGCGAGCGCGAGCGACGGGAAAACGACGAGCGAATCTTCAACGATCTCTGGCGCACGGTCCCGAGCAAACCCGGAAAGAGCGCGCCCGATCTCGATCTTGACCGGCGTCGTTCGCTTGCAGGCCTGCCGCAGGAAAACATCCTGTATTTTCTGGAGAAGATGGCGCCGCGGCTGAAGCCGTGGCAGCGGGAAGTACTGCGCATCGTGCGTCACGTCGCGCAATATTTCTATCCGCAGAGCCAGACCAAGGTGATGAATGAGGGAACCGCGACCTATGTGCACGACCGCATCATGACGCGGCTGCACGAGCTGGGCGGCATCGGCGATGGCGATTTCCTCGAATTCCTGAAATCCCACACCAATGTC
This sequence comes from Rhizobiaceae bacterium, assembly GCA_028865845.1. Taxonomy (GTDB): domain Bacteria; phylum Pseudomonadota; class Alphaproteobacteria; order Rhizobiales; family Rhizobiaceae; genus Rhizobium. The sequence continues at coordinate 6,840 of JAGWJK010000127.1, read as the reverse complement.
GTCTTCCAGCCGGCCTTCAACGATCCGCGCTTCTCCGGCTTCAACCCTTACGCGCTGGGTTTCGCGATGATGCAAGATATCGAGCGCATCGTCACGAAGCCGAAGGACGAGGATCGGCAATGGTTCCCGGATATTGCCGGTCGTGGCGACGCCATGGCGGTGCTGCGCGATCTCTGGGCCAATTATCGCGATGAAAGTTTCATTTCACAGTTTCTCAGCCCGCACCTGATGCGGAAGATGCGGATGTTCCACCTCACCGATGATCCCGAAGAGGAGGAAGGCATGCTGGTGGCGGCGATCCATGACGAGCGCGGCTACAGGAGAATCCGCCGTGAACTCGCACGGCAATATGATGTCGGCTGGATCGATCCGCACATCGAGATCGTCGACGTCGATCTCGCCGGCGACCGGCGGCTGATGCTGCGGCATACCGTGTTGAACGGTGCTCTGCTGGAGGATGTCGATACCAAAAGAGTGCTCCAGCATCTGGCAGACCTCTGGAGCTACGATGTCCTCTTGCAGGAAGTCGATCGCGGCGGTTCGGTGCTGCGGGATCATTTGGTCCATCCGCGTGCTTCCGTTCTCGCCGCCTGAGGCGGCAGATCCCGGAAGCGCCTTCCCGACCCCTCAGGCTGCGTGTTTCTTCGGCTCGCGGTAGTGGCCGCTGACCTGGCGACCGTCTTCCGGCCGGAGCTTCATGAAGCCGGGCAGGCCGAGCAGCGGAATGACCGCCATTAACAGAAAGGCAAGATGGAATTTGTCGGGTGTCAGCGTCGAGCCGTCGAGCGTTACGAGGCCCAGCAGCATGGCGGCGATCGAGACGCCAAAGCTAACGCTCAGCTGCTGCAGGACGCCGCCGAGGCTGGTTGCGCGACTGAGCTGCGCGGCCGGCGTATCGGAATAGGAAAGCGTGTTCGACGTCATGAACTGGGCGGCGCGCGTTAGGCCGAAGATGAAGACATAGACGATGATGAACCAGTGCGGCGTGTTCGGCCCGATCAATGCGAAGCCGGCGACAACGGCGGCACCCACGATCGCGCTCCAGGTGAGCACGCGGTCGAAGCCGTAAAGCCGCAGCATCTTCGATGATACCGGGCGCACCGCAAGGGCGCTGAGGGCGCTGACGAAGGTCAGCGTGCCGGAGACGATCGGGCTCAGGCCGAAGCCCACCTGCAGCATCAGCGGCAGCAGGAAGGGCACGCCGTTCAGGCCGACGCGACAGATGCCGCCGGCAAGCGTGCCGACGCGGAACGTGCGAAGCTTGAACAGCGTCAGATCGACCGCCGGCGATTCCGCCGTCTTCGCATAGCGGATGAAAACCACGAGCAGCAGGCCGGCGGCCGCGAGCACGGCGACGATCGCCCAGACGGGAATGGTCGGGCGGCCGACATTTTCGATGCCGTATTGCAGCAGCACGCAACCGAGGCCGACCATGATGAAGCCGGGAAAATCGAATTTGGTGGAGGTGTCGCGGTCGGTGTCCTCGATGTAGCGCAGCGCCATCACCATGCCGATGATGCCGAACGGCAGGTTCACCCAGAAGATCCAGCGCCAGGACAGATAGGTCGTGAGGAAGCCGCCGAGAATAGGCCCGATGACCGGACCGACGATCGCCGGCAAGGTCATGTAGGTCATCGCCGTGACCAGCTGGCTGCGGGGAAAGCTGCGGATCAGGATAAGGCGTCCGACAGGCGTCATCATCGCGCCGCCGAAACCCTGCAGCGCGCGGGTCGCAACCAGCATCGGCAGGCTGGTCGCAAGGCCGCAGAGGATCGAGCCGAGCGTGAAGATGAACAGCGACAGGGCGAAAATCCGCCGCGCGCCAAAGCGATCCGCAAACCAGCCGCTGACGGGGATGAACATCGCGAGCGTCAGAATGTAGGTCGTGACGGCGAGGTTCATGCGCACCGGCGTCGTTGCGAGGCTCTTGGCAATGTCGGGAACGGCCGTGACCAGGATCGTCGAATCGAGCTGTTCCATCAGGAAGGCGACGGCGACGACGGCGGGGATGATGTAGCGCAGGCTGGGGTCGCGGTCGATCGCGAAGGTTTGGCCCTCAGAAGTGTTTTCCGTCATGGGAATGCAATTACTTTCCATGGCCGATGGGAGGTTCGGCGCATCAATGCTGGCGCATGATCGTGTCCAAGAACCGCTTTGCACTTTTGGAAATCATGCTGTGGGCAGCCGATGATATATCGGCCTACGAAATGACCTCCATATGACCATCTTCGATGGCGCGGTGCAACAAAAAGCGGCCCGGAAGAGGCGCTTCGCCGCGGCATCGAGTAAACTTTGCGAGAGCGGGGCTATTTGGAAGGCGGCGGCGAGGGTAGCGTCCAATGCAGAGGATCGAAAACTGCTGCCGTCCGGATCTGCTCGGGGGTCTTTGCGGTGAGCGTCAGCTGCAGATTGAAGCTCCTGTTGTCCTGGAATTCGCGGAAGAAGCTGAGCTTGGTTCCGAAAGCCTCCAAGGTCACATCCTGCAATTTCCCGATCGAATCGAGCGCCGCCTCGAAATCAAGCCAATGCGTGTCCGTCAGAAGCTGGACGACGGCGTCGACGAAGGTCTCGCCGATGGCGCGGCCGTTGGCATTGTCGGGCATAATCACCTTGATGCGGACATTATCGAGTTCGCCGGCTGCGCTGCCACGGGCGATGATGAAGAAGGACGCCGCACCCGGTTCGCCATTGCCGCCCTTCTGGATCTGGTAGCTGCATTCCGAAGTGCCGGTGGCAAAAGCGCTTTGCTTCCATTCGCCGACGGCGAGGCCGGATTTTTCGAGGTTGGCACACATTGCCGGGCCTGATAGCCGCCAGCCGCGGAGGAAGGCGCCGCGCAGGGCGTCGACTGGCGGGTCGAACAGATGCGACGTCGTCGCATGTTCCGGCTTTGCAGCCGCGGTCGTCTCCGCCGGCTTGGTTTTCGTCGACGGCGGCGTGACGGCTTTCGCGGGCTCGGTGGTTGCAGCCTTCGTCGTGGTCTCGACCGCTTTCGGAGCGGATGCCTCTGGCGTGACCGTCTGCGGCGTTGCTGTCGCTGGGGAGGGCGTTGCGGGTTGGGATGCTGGCTGATCGAACAGATTGAGATGATATCGCGCGGCGAGTGCCTTAAGGTTTCGCATATTGTTGGCGAGCAGGGCCGTCGCCAAGATGATCGAGCCGATGGCGATCGCAGCAATCCAGAAGACAGCCTTGCTTTTCTTGCGAGATGGCGCCACCGACATGGTTCAGATCTACAGCTACTCCGAAAGAAATTCGTCCAACTGCAATGACTTGGCATTCCGCAGCTATTCATAGCTACAGAATATGCGTTTATGAACGATTGATCATTCTACCGTTTCTTTGTCAATTCTAGCCGGCAGTTCAGGCGAAATACGCCTTCAGCGCCTTCACGGTTGCGGCATCGGTCGAACGGGCGCTGGGTGCGGCAAAGCCGAAGGAAAGCAGGCGCGCATCCGTCTCGGTGCGCACGACGGAACAGGAGGCATGGACCTCGCTGACCGGAAGCCGTGGCCAAAGCTGACCGATGGTTTGGATGTTGATGCCCGATCCGGGCATGATCGAAATGCGGCCGGCGGCAAAGGCGATGGTTTTTTCCAGCGCGGCAATGCCCTCGACCGCCGTCTTTTCGCAGCCCGATGTCAGGATGCGCTCGAAGCCGAGGGACACGGCCAGTTCGACGGCTTTTTCAATATCGGGAACGAGGTCGAAGGCGCGGTGCAGCGTCTTGCCGAGGTTTCCGGCATAGGCAACCAACGCCTTGAGCATCTCGCTGTCGAGACTGCCATCCGGCAGCGACGCGCCAAGGACCACGCCCGGAAGGCCGGCCTGCCGGGCCGCGTCGATATCGCTCTTCATGATGGCGAACTCATCGGCCGAAAAGACGAACGCACCGGCGCGGGGACGGATCATCGCATAGCTCGGCACAGGCATCTGGGCGGCGGCCTTCATGAGGCCTGCGCTTGGCGTCAGGCCGCCGAGGGCAAGCGCGCTGCAAAGCTCGATGCGATCGGCGCCGCCGGCAACGGCTGCATTGAGGCCGGCGATATCTTCGACGCAGACCTCAAGCAGCATGGGACTGCTCCTCGAGATATTTCAGCGCCAGGAGCGCAGCGCCGATCAGGCCGGGTTCGACCTTGCATTCGCTCGGCACAACGAGGGGCCGATCGAATTTGCGCAGGATGCGGGCGCGCACGGCCTTATCCAGCCGGGCGAGCAATGGTTCGACGTTGGACAGGCCGCCGCCGACCGGAACGATGGTCGCGCCGGTAATATTGATCGTCAACGCCAATGGCGAGGCGACGAGATCGACGAGCACGTCGATCGTCCGCTCGGCCTTGGCATCGCCTTGAAGCCATTGGCCGATGATTTCCTCGCTCGAAAGTTCCAGACCGTGCAGCGTCTTGTGCAGGCGTTCGACGCCGCGGGCGCCGCCTACGGTGTCGACGCAGCCCTTCTGGCCGCAGCCGCAGGCAAAGGCGGGTATGGCGACCGGCGGGTTTCCGGCGGAAGAGGCGATGATGGGGCCGTGGCCCCATTCGCCGGCAAAGCCGCCGGCGGCGTTGACGAGCCTGCCGTCGGCAACCAGGCCGCCGCCGACGCCGGTGCCGAGAATGGCGCCAAAGACGATGCGGTGACCACGACCGGCACCGGACATGGCTTCGGCCATCGCGAAGCAATCGGCATCGTTGGCGATCAGCACCGGATAACCAAGCTCGGCCTCAAGCTCGGCTGCGAGCCTTCGTCCGTGAATGCAGGGAATGTTGGCGCAGATCAGCGCCTGGGTATCCGGGTCGACGACGCCGGCGATGGAAAAGGAAATGCAGTCGGGCTCTTCGCCGGCTTCAGCGATCACCGCGCGCAGGGCCGCGACGAATTCGCCGAAATCGTGTTTCGGCGTCGGGCGCCGGGCAAGCGGCGTGATATCCGTCATGGAGTGAGCGACGCCACCTTTGATGGCGGTGCCGCCGATGTCGAAAGAAACGATCATAAATACTGGCCTGCCGGGAACATATTGCGCTTGCTCGCACCCTTTGCCCGTCTTTGCAAGATCAATCCGCTGTGCAAGACCAATCGTTGTGTCGCTGCCACCTCGGCGCGATCAGGCGGCGGGCAGGGTAATTCTGGCTTCAAAACCGTCCGACTGGCTGGTTGCCGGGGAAAACAGGTCGAGGCGGCCGCCGATCTGCGAAACGATGCGCTCGGCAATCGCAAGGCCGAGGCCCGATCCAGAGGCCTTGGTCTTGCCGCGCCAGAAGCGTTTCTTGACGCCCGCGAGTTCTTCCGGCGACAGCACTGTGCCGCCGTTGACAATGCGGATGCTGCCATTGTCGATACGCACGATCACCTCGTCATCGACAGGGCCGTGAATCAGGGCGTTTTCGATGAGATTGCGCATGACGATGGCGAAGGCGTCGATATCGACGTTGCGGACCAATTTTCCCTCGACGCTGTTCTCAAGCAGGATGCGGCCGGCGGTGCCGGTGTCGCGATCATAGTCGCCGATGACAGTGTCGATGATGGCGACGAGGTCGGTGGGCTTTTCGCCCGTACCGATGCCGGCCTGGGCGCGCGAAAGCTGCAGCAGCTTTTCCGCGAGCCGCGCGAGATTGGAAAGCGAGGTTTCGATCCGCCCTGCACGCTCGGTCAGCGGGCCTTGCGGCAGCTCGGCAATCAGGCGCTGGGTTTGGGCGAGCGCGCCGGCAATCGGCGTGCGCAGCTCATGGGCGCTGTTGGCGGTAAACTCCCGCTCAGCCTCGAGGGCCGACCGCAACCGGCCGAGCAGCAGGTTGACCGAGCGGGCGATCGGGCGCAATTCGCGGGGGAGTGCGTCGCTTTCGAGCGGCGCCATGTTGCCCCCGTCCTTGGTGGCGATTTCCGCCCTTAGCTGGTCGATCGGCCGAAGTGCTGCGCCGACGATCCGCCAGATGATCAGGATGCTGACGGGGATAAGGACGATCAGCGGCCAAAGCAGGGCGACACCGCCCTCGCGCGATGCCTCGCGGCGGTTCTTGAACGCGTCGGCGACATGCAGGAAGAGGCCACCGTTCAGCGAGGATTCGGTGTAGATCCGGTATTTCGCGGTGTTGTGGAAGCCGATCTTCAGCGGCACTTCATAGGGCAAATCCGGCGCGTCGTGCGAATGCAGGATTATCTTGCCGGTGGCATCGAGCACCTGGTAGGTCAGGTATTCCCGGTTCAGCCCCTTGTCGATCTCCTCCAGGCTCTGCGGATCGCCGTTCGACGCGCGATTGGAAAGATCGTCGACGATCAGCGGCATCAGCCGTTCGGCGGTTTCCTGCAGGGTGCCGTCGAAAATCTCGGCGAATTCCCGGTTCATCACGTAGACGCCGAGACCGACCGCAATCAGCCAGAAAATAACGACGGCGCCGGTGAGCCATGCGATCAGTCGGCGGGTGATGCTGGTACGGCCCGGATTGTTGCGGCCGCCGATCCTGAGCTGCGTCATCGCTCACCCAGGCAGTAGCCGACGCCGCGGGCGGTGCGGATGCGATCCTTGCCGATCTTCTTGCGAAGGCGGCTGACATAGACTTCGACGGTGTTGCTTTCGATCTCGGACCCGAAGGCGTAAAGCGCCTCCTCGATCTGGTCCTTCGAGACGATGGCGCCGGGCCGCGTTACAAGCAGGTCCAGCACCGCCCATTCGCGACCGGTCAGCACGACATCCTTGCCGGAGACCATGACGCGCCGCTGCGGTTGGTCGATTTCGAGATCGGCAAAGCGGATGGTTGGCTGCGGGCTGCCTGAATAGCGCCGGGCGACCGCGAGAATTCGGGCCGAAAGTTCGCCAAGATTGAACGGCTTGACGAGATAGTCGTC
>JAGWJK010001213.1 GCA_028865845.1 Rhizobiaceae bacterium | reverse complement strand
TCGGCCCTCTGGCTGCTGCCGCGTGTAGCTGATGATCGCGTGGAACAGAAGACGCCTGCGCTGCAAATCGCGCTGCTTTTGGTTGCGGTCCTGCTTGTCAGCGTTGCCGGGACGATCGAGGATCTGCCGGCGAAAATCGTGCTGATTGTCGTTTCGGTCCTGTCGACCGCAGCCATGCTGGCGACGGAACGCAGGAGCGAGAACCGGCTTCTCCCGCTCGGCTCCGTCATGTTGAGCAAACCGATCGCGCGGCTCTATCTGATGATGTTCTCGCTGATGCTGGTGCTGACCAGCGACATCTACATCCCCTACTTCCTGCAGACGCTGCACGCCGTGCCGCCGCTGGTTTCGGGCTATCTCGTAGCATTGGTGGCGATGGGCTGGACCGTTGCCGCTCTCGTCAGCGCCTCATTTTCAAATCGACGGGCCAGCATCTCCATCATCGTCGGCTGCATACTCGAAACCGTGGCGACCGCGTCACTGACATTCCTCCTGGCGCGAGACAATACGAATGGCGACATCGCCGCACTGGTGCCAGCGGTCGTCGCCATGTTTCTCATGGGCTTCGGCATCGGGCTTGTCTGGGCGCACCTGGTGACCAAGGTCATCGGCGTCGTCGGCAGCACGGAACAGGACAAGGCCTCGGCCGCGATCTCCACGGTGCAGTCGCTCGGGGGTGCCTTCGGCTCCTCGCTTGCGGGCGTTATCGTCAACGGTGCCGGCCTTGCCGATCCTGGCGGCGTTGCCGGGGCCTTGTCGGCATCGACATGGCTCTATGCACTGATGGCGCTGCCCGGCCTCGTGCCGATCGCGCTTTCCTTTACTCTCAAGCCAGCTTCAGCATGATCTTGCCGATATGGTTGCTGGTTTCCAGCAACCTGTGCGCCTCGACGACATCTTCGAAGGCGAAGGTCCGGTAAATGACGGGGGCGATCGCGCCCTCGTCGAGCAGCGGCCAGACCTGCGACAGCAGATCGTCGCGGACGGCCCGCTTCTCCTCCGCCGTGCGCGGACGCATGGTCGAGCCGGTGACGGTCAGTCGCTTGACCATGATCGGCTGCAGATTTGCCTTCTCGGCCACCGAGCCGCCCAGGAAGGCGATGATCGAGAGGCACCCGTCTCTGGCGAGCGAGGCAAGGTTGCGCTCGAAATAGGCAGCACCGATCATGTCGAGGACGATATCGACGCCATGCGGCGTTTCCGCCTTGATGACTTCGGCGAAGTCCTCTTCCTTGTAGTTGATAGCTCGCTTGGCCCCGAGTTTCACGCAGGCATCGCATTTCTCTTGCGAGCCGGCAGTCACGTAGACTTCGGCGCCGAATGCACGCGCCAGCTGGATCGCCGTCGTGCCGATGCCGCTGGAGCCGCCGTGGATCAGCACGCTCTCGCCTTCGGTAAGGCCGGCCATCTGGAAGAGATTGGCCCAGACGGTGAAGAAGGTCTCCGGGACTGCCGCCGCGCGAACTGCGTCATAACCGTTTGGAAAGCGCAATGCCTGGCCGACCGGGAGCACGCAATATTCGGCGTAGGCGCCGCCGTTGGTCAGTCCGCAGACCTTGTTTCCGATGGAAAACTCCGAGACTCCCCGAGCGACATCGACGACTTCGCCGGCTATTTCCAGGCCAAGGATGGGGCTTGCATCCTTCGGCGGCGGATAGACGCCCTGGCGCTGCGCAATATCGGGGCGATTGACGCCGGCCGCTTCGACACGAACGAGAATTTCGCCATCCTTCAGCACCGGCAGCGGCTTGCGGGCAATGGTCATGACCTCGGGCGCCCCGAAGGACGGCAGATCCACAAAGCGCATTTCAGACGGCA
>JAGWJK010001212.1 GCA_028865845.1 Rhizobiaceae bacterium | reverse complement strand
GGTCGGCATCGACCCCTCCGACGAACTGCGCCTTTGGCTGGAGGAAAGCGGCACGCCGGTCGTGCTCGTCAACGGCACCGACCCCAAAATGCGTTTCGACGGCGTTTCACCCTCGAATTTCTTTGGTGCCTACGAGGCGACCCGCCGGCTGATGGCCGCAGGCCACCGCCGCATCCTGCACCTGACCGGCTCGCATCGCCACACCATCCTCGAACGAATCCGCGGCTTCGAGGCGGCGATCGCCTCGGAGAGCGATGGCGTCGGGCGGCTTTTGCCGCTGACCTTCCAAACCGGCGCCAGCCAGGAAGCGCATGCGGTGACGGCCGCCGTGCTCGCCGAGAACCAGGAGTTCACGGCCGCTTTCTGCATGAACGACTTCGTCGCAGTCGGCGTGCTCGAGGCTGTCAGCGAGGCCGGCCTGCGCGTGCCGGAAGATTTCGCCATCGTCGGCTTCGACGACCTGCCCTGCGCGCTGATGACCAATCCGCGTCTCGCGACGATGCGCGTCGATCGCGCTGCTCTCGGGCGCGAATCCGTCGGCCTGATGATGGCCCGCTTCCGCGATCGCGACGCTCCCGCCCGCCATGTCTGCCACGCCGTCGTGCCGGTATCCGGCGGCACGCTTCCGCCCGAAACCTGAACTCCGCGCTCAATCCGCGCGTTTGATCCAAAAGAGCCAGACCGATGTTCTACGACCCCGCCCGCACCAATCCGCTCGCCGGCAACCCGCTGGAAAATCGCGCCGACATGCGCCACGCGCTGATCGATCTGTTCTATCCGCTGCTGCCGTATTTTTCGCGGGGCAACGCCCGCGTCCGCCTCGATGCCGCAGCAGCCCATTTTGACCGCGCGGCCGCCGATCTCGAAGGCTTCGCCCGACCGCTCTGGGGCCTTGCCCCGCTCGGTGCCGGCGGCCATGACTTCGCCCATTGGGACCGCTACGCCGACGGTATCGCCAATGGCGTCGATCCGAAGCATCCGGAATATTGGGGCACGGTCAACAATCGCGACCAGCGCATGGTGGAACTCGCCGCCCTCGGCTTCGCGCTCGCCCTCGTGCCGGAGAAGATCTGGGAACCGCTCGACGCCAGCGCCCGCGACAACCTCGTCACCTATCTCAAGCACGCGCGCAAATTCGACTACGCCGACAACAACTGGAAATTCTTCCGCATCTTCGTCGACATCGCCCTCGACAAGCTCGGCATCGATTTCGACCGCAGCCTGACCGAAGATTATCTGCGCGAACTCGACGGCTTCTATATTGGCGACGGCTGGTATCGCGACGGCAATGTCCGCCGTATCGATCACTACATCCCATTTGCCATGCACTTCTACGGGCTGATCTATTCCAAGCTCGTCGACGACGACCGCTCGAAGCGCTACCGCGAGCGCGCAGCGCTGTTCGCCAAGGATTTTCGCCATTGGTTCGCGCCGGATGGCGCAACCGTGCCCTTCGGCCGCAGCCTGACCTATCGCTTCGCCTGTGCCGGCTTCTGGTCGGCATTGGCCTTCGCCGACGTCGAGGCGCTGCCCTGGGGTGAGATCAAGGGCCTGTGCCTGCGGCATCTGCGCTGGTGGTCCGGCAAGCCGATCGCCAATCACGACGGAACGCTGCCCATCGGTTACGGCTATCCCAACCTTCTGATGTCGGAAAACTACAACTCCGCCGGTTCGCCCTATTGGGCCTTCAAGGCCTTCCTGCCGCTGGCGCTCAGCGCGCAGCATCCCTTCTGGACAGCGGAGGAAACGCCGCTGGTGGAGGGGCCGGCGATCCTGCCACTCAAACACCCCGGCATGGTGATGATGCGCAGCAAGGCCGAT
>JAGWJK010001211.1 GCA_028865845.1 Rhizobiaceae bacterium | reverse complement strand
TCCGGTTGCGCAGGAAATCTCCAAGCGTTTCGGTTCGGCCGAGCGTCAGGCGGAGATCGGTGAGCTGAAGATCAAGATCTCCGGCTGCATCAATGCCTGCGGCCATCACCATGTCGGCCATATCGGTCTGCTCGGCGTGGAGAAGAAGGGCGCGGAGCTTTATCAGATCACGCTCGGCGGCTCTGGTGACGAACATACGTCGATCGGCGAGATCATCGGTCGCGGTTTCGAGCCGGACAAGGTAACCGACGCGATCGAAAAGATCGTCGACACCTATCTCGGCCTTCGCCTCGACCCGTCCGAAATCTTCCTCGCCGCCTATCGTCGCGTCGGGCCGCAGCCGTTCAAGGATGCGCTCTATGGTGCCTCGTCCGCGTCGGCGGAAGCCGCATAAGGAGATGGCCATGACGAAGATTTGGCGCGAAACCGGTTTTGTCGACGGTGATCCGTGGGTCATCGAGACCGATGAGATCAAGGCAACCGAGGACCAGAAGCCGCTGCTCAGCCTCGATGCCCTGATCGCCAGGGCGGAGGAAAGCAATGATGTCGGGCTCGGCGTTTTGATCAAGCCGGCAGACGATGTCACACGGCTTGAGCCCTACCTCTATCGCCTTGAGATCGTCGCAGTCGCGTTTCCGGCCTTCAATGATGGCCGTGCATTCAGCCACGCCTCGTTGCTGCGTCAGCGCCTTGGCTATACCAACGAATTGCGCGCCGTCGGCGATGTGCTGATCGACCAGATACCGTTGATGTTGCGCGTCGGCATCGACAGTTTCGCCGCCACTAACGAGACGGCGCTGAAGCGGCTATCGGAACACCGTTTGCCCGGTATTCCGCACCACTACCAGCCGGCTGTCCAGCATGAGGAAGGCGGCAAGGGTTACAGCTGGCGCCGACAGTCGGCGAAGTCGGCTTGAGAAATCGGACGGATTGCGGCAATTCGGCAGGGTTTGATTGCCGCGATCCAAACCGATCACCATATGTTCCCTAAGGTCGAGTAAAACTTGACTGGAACACACATATTTCTCTCTGCTGTGCTGAGATGGAATAGAAAGTCTTTAAATCAGGGCTATATTGTAATATCAGCCTGCAAATTACGCTTATCCGACGAATACGGGATCCGATACCGAATGAACGCCCCCGCAAAGACCGAAGAATTTGTTTCCGCAGTGCCCGCCGGCGTCTTCGCCGAAAAGGTGCTGAGTGTGACGCATTACACCGACCGGCTGTTTCGTTTCACGATGACGCGGCCGCAGGGCTTCCGTTTCCGCTCGGGCGAATTTGCGATGATCGGCCTGATGGTCGACGGCAAGCCGCTCTACCGCGCTTATTCGATCGCCAGCCCCGCCTGGGCCGACGAGCTGGAGTTCTTCTCGATCAAGGTTCCGGACGGTCCGCTGACCTCGCATCTGCAGAATATCAAGCCCGGCGATGAAGTGCTGATGCGCAAGAAGCCGACAGGTACGTTGGTGCTGGACGCACTGACGCCCGGCAAGCGGCTTTATATGTTCTCGACCGGCACCGGCATCGCCCCGTTTGCGAGCCTGATCCGCGACCCAGAAACCTATGAAAAGTTTGAGGAAGTCATCCTCACCCACACGACCCGCGATGTCGCCGAGTTGAAATACGGCTTCGATCTCGTCGAGGAAATCCGCAACGACGAGATCCTGAGCGAAGTCGTCGGCGACAAGCTGCGCCATTACGCGACGGTGACGCGCGAGGAATTCCCGTTCCAGGGCCGCATCACCGATCTTATCGAGAACGGCAAGCTCTTCACAGATCTCGGCATTCCGCCTCTGAACCCGGAGACCGATCGCGGCA
>JAGWJK010001210.1 GCA_028865845.1 Rhizobiaceae bacterium | reverse complement strand
AACCGGTCATCACCCGCGACGGCTCGTGCAGGATCTGGCCGGCGAAACTGCGCGCCTCGATGCCGTGTTCGCGCAGCACTTCCTTGACGCGGGTGTCGACGGACATGCCCGCCGGTTCGTAGCGCCTGTTCCAGTGGACGGCCGTGGCGCCGGTCTTTTCGCAGAGCGCCAGCAGAACCATGAGCGCATCGCCGCTCTCGAGGATCAGCTCGCTGCCGAGCGACCGCAGGCGCATCTGCAGCGCCGAAAGCGAATGATGCAGCCACCAACGCTGAGCGCCGCCGAGCGGCCCCAAGCCGTCTTGGCCAGGCTCTCTGATATAGATGGGAATGACCGGGCTGCCGGATGCACAGGCGGCATTGAGCGCGTGATTGTCGTCCAGCCGCAAATCCTTCCGGAACCATAGCAGGAGCGGCTTTTGTTCCGTGTTCGGCAATGATAGCATCCTCCGTCAACATGCTGCATCTGTTACATATGTCGTCGTCTACAATGTTGGCAAACGCCGGCGCGCACTGAATTCCCTGTGCGCTGCACAATATGGGCGAATTTGTCACCGTTCTGTAATGCAAGTTCGCTAGCAGTCCACCCAACTGACGGGCCCAGAATTGACAGGCAGGGAAGACCATCATGGCAGAAATCCGGATCGAGCAAGTTCGCAAGGCCTACGGACGCAATCAGGTTGTGCATGGTGTCGACCTGAACTTCCGCTCTGGTGAGTTCGTCGTCATCCTCGGGCCTTCAGGCTGCGGCAAGTCGACCCTGCTGCGCATGATCGCCGGCCTCGAAGATATCTCGTCCGGCGAGATCATCATCGATGGCAAGGTCGTGAACCAGCTCGAGCCGCGCGAGCGCGGCTGCGCCATGGTCTTCCAGAATTACGCGCTTTATCCGCACATGGATGTCGCCGCCAACATGGGCTATGCGCTGAAGGTCGCGGGCGTGCCGCGCGAGGAGCGCGATCGTCGCATCAAGGAAACCGCCCGCATCGTCGGCCTGGAGGATTTCCTCGCCCGCAAGCCGGCCGAGCTTTCCGGCGGTCAGCGCCAGCGCGTCGCCATGGGCCGCGCCATCATCCGCGAGCCGAAGGTCTTCCTTTTCGACGAGCCGTTGTCCAACCTTGACGCCAAGCTGCGCGTGCAGATGCGCGTCGAAATCCGCCGCCTGCACAAGCGCCTGTCGGCCACCTCGGTCTTCGTCACGCACGATCAGGTCGAAGCCATGACGCTCGCCGACAAGCTGGTCGTCATGTACAAGGGCAATGTCGAGCAGGTCGGCACGCCGCTGGAAGTCTATAATACGCCGCGCACCCGTTTCGTCGGCTCCTTCATCGGCTCGCCGGCCATGAACTTCCTCGAAGGCACGTTCTCGGCAAACGGCGAACAGTTCATCTTCGACGGCCTGCCGATCGCCATCGACGCTAATATCGGCAAGCGCTACGCCGGTCAGCCGGTGGCGCTGGGCATCCGTCCGGAGCATGCCCGCCTGGTATCGGCCAACACGCCCGGTGCGGTTCCTGCAACGGTTGATTTCGTCGAAGAACTCGGCGCCGGCCGCGTCATCCACTGCGATATCAACGGCTCCAGCTTCGCGATTGCCGTTGCCGATCATACCACCGGCCAGACCGGTGATGCTGTCGGCATCGAGCTTCCGCAGCAGCATACGCATCTCTTTGCCCAGGATACCGGCCTGAGGCTCGACGCCATTGCCTCCGTCACGCCCCTCAAGGTCGCGGCGAACTGATTTCAGACAGCGATTTTTCAGGTCTTACCTAGATTTCATGAAGAGCGCCCGGCGATCCCCTGGATCTCCGGGTTTTTCATTT
>JAGWJK010001209.1 GCA_028865845.1 Rhizobiaceae bacterium | reverse complement strand
AGGAAAGCAACCCGCTATTGGCTGATTACCGGCGGCAAAGGGTGATGTTTGCCATTGCTGTCTCTGAGCAAAGTCAGCGATATCGGCGAAGACATTCCTCTCGTGCCCAGCGGAATGCTTCACGATCCCAATAACTTCCCATGTTCCATATACAACATGAGCAGTGTTTTATTCCTCGAACATCTTGCCGCTGCGCGCTTCGAGGCGATAACGATATCCGGGGTAGACCAGCCGTGCGGTGGAAACCACCTGCCTTGATGACCATGTACGCCGGCGGATCGTGAGACATGGTTCGGTCTTCAGGACCATGAGGAGCTTGCATTCCCAGGACTGCGGCATCGCCGCCTCGACGATATGCTCGGAGCCGCTGAGCGGGGCGGCAGCCGTCAGATATGCGTTCGGCGTCAACGTCGTGAAGTCCTGCGCCAGATAGTCGGGAGCTGCCTGCGGGTGAACGAAACGATCCTCGATCTGGACCGGAACGCCGTTTTCGCTATGGACGATCAACGAATGGAACACGGCGGCGCCGATCTCCAACTCCAGGGCGTCGGCAACCTCGGGAGAGGCGGTTTCCTGGGCCAAAACGATGACGGAGGCCTGATGAACATGGCCGCGCTCGGCGATCTCCTCGGCGATGTTGCGCACTTCGAATAGCGCCGAATAACCCTTGCGTTCGGCAACGAAGGAACCGACGCCCTGGATGCGCACGAGCTCGCCTTCATTGGCAAGTTCGCGCAGCGCGCGGTTCGCCGTCATCTTGCTGACGCCAAGATCCAGCACCAATTCGTTTTCGGAGGGGACGCGATGTTTCGGCGGCCATTCGCCACTATGGATGCGGTCAAGGATCATCTGCTTGACCCCCGCATAGAGAGGTCCGCTGTCGTTATCCGGGAGTTCAGACTTCCGACGAATGGGACGCTTCATTGCCTAATCCTTATGCCGCAGACAAATTGGCCTGTAAAATAGACTCGGGCACTTGCATAACACAAAATATCACATATGGTACCATATACAACCTACCGATCAGTTCGACCAGCAAATGCCGGTCCGTGAACGGCAAGCCGGCGGAGACCGGTGTAAACAGCACAATGGCCATTTTTGACCTCAAGAGGAGAACTGTAATGAAGATCCGACACGCCCTACTCTCCGCAGCACTTGCGCTTTCCGTTCTCGCCGCCCCCGCAGCTCAGGCGAAGGACTGGAAGACCGTTACGATTACGCTTGAAGGCGCCTATGCGCCCTGGAATCTCACCAACTCCGACGGCTCGCTCGGCGGCTTCGAGCCGGAGCTTGCCAAGGTGCTTTGCGAACGCGCCAAGGTCGAATGCAAGCTCGTGGCATCCGATTGGGATGGCATGATCCCGGCTCTCAACGCCGGCAAGTTCGACGTGATCATGGATGCGCTGTCGATCACCGACGAGCGCAAGCAGGTCATCGATTTCACTGTTCCCTATGCCGCAACGCCGGCCGCCTTCGCCACTGCCAAGGATAGCCCGCTCGCCAACGCAGCCGGGACCGGAGCAACCATCACCATGACGCCCGGCCAGACCGGCGTGAAGGAAGTCGCCGCGCTGAAGGAAGCCTTCAAGGGCAAGACCATCGGCATCCAGGCAGCGACCGTCTACGCGAAGTTCGTCTACGACAACTTCGGCGATGTCGCCACCATCCGCGAATACAAGACGGGCGCCGACCGCGACCTCGACCTGCAGAACGGCCGCATCGACCTCGGCTTCGACGACGCCGTCTATTTCCAGACCGCCTTTGACGCCGCCAACGGCGCAATGGCCTTTACCGGCCCGCAGATCGCCGGCCCGATCTGGGGCGT
>JAGWJK010000126.1 GCA_028865845.1 Rhizobiaceae bacterium | reverse complement strand
ACCGAAACCTGCGCGCAAGCCATTACGAAGGAATTGCAGAACGCCGGCATGGTCATCGTGCGCGAAGATCTGAATGCCGAGCCGGCTTTCTGGGCGCAGCTCCCGGGAAATTTCAGTTACATCGCAAGACGCGCATTGATCTCCTCGCGAAACTTCTGCGGCATGGCCTCCTACCACAATTTCGCGCTCGGGAGACCAAATGGCAACCGTTGGGGGCCGGCGATCTCGCTCCTCCAAACAACATCGCTGACACCCTATTATTTTAACTTTCATAAAGGCGAGGTTGGCAATTTCATTGTCACCGGGCCGACCGGATCAGGCAAGACCGTCGGACTGCTCTTCCTGTTGTCACAAGCAATGCGGACCAACCCGCAACCGCGTTGTGCGCTCTTCGACAAGGACCGCGGCGGGGAAATATTCATACGCGCTTGCGGCGGCCAGTACGAAGTCCTGAAGCCTGGTGTTGCCACGGGCTTCAATCCTCTACAGATCGAGGACACACCGGATGGCAGAACGTTCCTCCATGACCTCCTGGCCTATCTCGTGCGCCCTCGGAGCGAAGGTGACAAGCTCTCGGCGGAACAGGAAAAGATCCTGACACTCGCCGTCGGGCAGATTTTCGCAGCGCCCATCCGCGAACGACAGTTTCGCGATGTAATCCATCTGCTACGTGGCGCTGAGATGGCCGGCCGCGATGACCTTGCATCGCGCTTCGAGGTGTGGTGCGACACCCATGGCTGGCTATTCGATAATCCCGTCGATCGCTGGGATGCGGAGCGCGGTATCTTCGGCTTCGACTTGACTGCCATCCTCGACGACCCTGAAATTCGGACCGCCGCACTCGGCTATATCTTTTTCCGCATCGGCGGCATGCTCGACGGCGTCCGTCCCATGATGCTCTTCGTCGATGAGGGCTGGAAGGTGCTCGGCGACGAAAAGGCCGCGGCCTTCTTGAACGACCAGCTTAAGACGATCCGCAAAAAGAACGGTATCATCGGCCTTGGCACGCAATCGCCGCGTGACATCACGACAGCAAAGATCTCCCATACGCTGCTCGAGCAAAGCCCAACCAATATTTTCTTCCCGAACCCGAAAGCCGACCGTGAAAGCTATATGGGCGCATTCGGTCTGTCGGAGACCGAATACGACTGGGTGAAGTCGACGTCGTCGACCAGCCGGCAATTCCTCGTGAAGCACGACCACGACAGCGTGATCGCAAGGCTCGATCTTTCCGCATTGCCCGAATTCATCAAGGTGCTCTCTGGCCGAGCGGATACCGTCGCCGAGTGCGACCGCCTGCGGGAAAAGTTCGGTGACGCACCCGAGGATTGGCTCCCCTACTTCTGCGGCTGGAGGGAGGAATGAACACCCGTTTCGCGCTACCGATCCTGATGGGAGCGAGCCTTCTCGCACCGGCGCCCGCTATGGCACAGGTGCCTGTCGCCGACGCACAACGCGAACAGGCCGAGACCAATACTGCCGTCTGCATGCAGCGCGCGCGGACGTTCAAGCAAGGATCGGTGGCACCGACGAAGAATATCAATGGTAGCGTCACCCTGCAGGGTGACACCGGCGGTATCCGGTCGGTCACTGGCCAAACAGTCACTGGTCAGGCGTTCAGCGGCACCATGATTGGGGGCAATGATTTCGCGTTGTTGCTCGGGGTGGCCAGTTCAATCCAGGCGATCAAAACGAAGAATGTCGGGCAGGCGGCGGCCTCACTTGCAGCCGTCGCGACTGCGCTCTCATCCAATTCGACATCGCTTTCGACCCAATCTGGCTCAATCGGAACGGCGGCGACGATCAAGGGCGCCTTCGAGCAGGATGCGGTCGCCCGGCTCAGCAACGCGCAGGTCTGGAACCAGGTGATCCAGGCGGTCGGAGCAGCCAATCAACTTCGCAACCAGCGTATCCTGGATCTCTCCGCAGCGGACAGCGCGATCGCGAAGGTGATGACCTACGATCCTTCGAAGGTGATCCTGACCAATCCGCAACAACAGCAAGGGAATTGATCATGCCGTCTTTGCCCATTTTCCGCGGCGGCAGCGCCGCAGTCCTCTCGCTTACGATCCTGACCGCGACGACGCCCGCCTTCGCCCAAGTCCCCGTCATCGACGAAGCGACGCTGTCACAGGCCAAGGAGACGGCGTCGAACACCGCCGAGATCATGAGCAGCAACAGTGATATCCTGCAGACCGTCAACAAGACATTGGCTGCCGTTACCGGTAATCGTTCGACAGCCGAGATCGCTGGCACGGCGGTTGGTTCGGGTTTCACAATGGGAAACGCGCCGGACTTCTCGTGGCTGCTGTCCGGCCAGATGGCCTGGGGCAAGCTCGGCGCATACGGTACTGCCGCCTCGACAATCCTCAATGGGCTCAACCTTGTGAAGACGCTATCCGGGCAGACGGACAGTGCGAGCTATACGCGCGGCGACAAATCCTATCAGGCGCTGGTCAACACGGCGACAGCGTTGACAGCCGCAATCTCCGGCACACAGGCGAGCACTCAGCAACGCGTGCAGAGCTTTCAGGCTGTCGAAGGCCAGATCGGTACGGCCACCGATATCAAAGGCTCAATCGATCAGAATTCGCAGGTGCAGACCCAGACAGCTCAAACCGTCAATGAACTGGTCGGGGCAGTCAACGCCGGCAACGCTGCGCTCAACGCACAGCAGATGCAGCAGATCGCCGCTGAAGCAGCGATCGCTGAATTCATGAGCTACGACAGCAGCAAAGTGACCCTCACGGGCCAATAGGAACCCTCATGCTTCGATCTATTCTCAGCCTCGCTCTGGGCACGCTTCTGGCCACCGTATCAAGCTGCGCTAGCCATAAGGAACTGAAAGCGCCTTGTTCGGCGGAAAATCACCCAAGTTTTTTCTCCTCCACCGCCTTCGCCGCCGAAAGCGATTGTGGCCCGCTGGTCCGCCAAACCGGCGTCAGTATCTTCTGAAAGCGCATCGCCGATGGCCAATGACATATTCGATACATTGTTCGGCAAGGTTGACAGCATGGGCACCTCTGCTGTGCAAAGCATGTACGAGGCGCTCGCCACCTATCTCGGACCGCTCTTTCTTGCTGCACTCACCGTCTATGTCGTCTGGTGGGGCTACGAGATGCTGTTTGGTCGGGCGTCTTTGACGGCAGGAGCCTTCATCTGGAAGTTTGGCCGTGCCTTTGTCGCCTATAGCCTGATCGTCTCCTGGGCGACCTACCAGCCGCTGATCGTCACGCCGCTGGTCCAGGCTCCGGAAGCCGTTGCCACTGTTGTCTGCGAAGCAGCGGGAGGTGAGGGCTGTGGGACCGGCGGAGCCTCGATGGGACAAAGTCTATCTGATATTTGGCACGCGGGGATGGCCGGTGCCTCGGCCGTCGCCGCACAGGGCGGCGTGACCGCATTCTGGCTGTATTTCATTGCCGGAGCGATCATTATCTTCGTACTGATCCTCTGCGCCACAGCTGCCGTGATCCTGATCATGGGCAAGATGACCATGTTCATCCTGCTTGGGATTGGGCCGATCGTGCTCTGCTGTGCACTCTTTAACATCACATCGGGCGTGGTCGATGGCTGGATTCGCTCGCTCGCGACCTATTCGCTACTGCCGATCCTCGTCTACACCGTGCTTGGTTTGATGACGACCCTGCTCGGCAATACCGTTACCGCCCTTCAATCTGGAGAGCCGACACTCGGAACGGTCACCCCCTTTATCTTCATGTGTATGGCGACGACCTTGATGTTGAAGGAAGTCGTTGGCCTTGCCGCGGCAATCGCAGGAGGCGGTCCGCGCATCGACGGTTCCGCCAGCTCTGGCTTGCTCATGATGCGCGCCGGCAGCGTTCTCGGCGCAACAGGGGCATGGCGCGGCGGCCGCGCGTTGTGGAACCGATTTTCCGAGGGGAACGCTACCGTTTCGGATGGCAGCGCCGCTGCTGCCCAGGTCATGGCCGCGGCGGTCAACGCCCGCAAGTGATTTTCAGGAGATTTTGAATGCAACTTGAAGACCATGTCGGCGCAGTGCGACCGACGGCGACGGGGATAGACCCGCGCTACTATCAGGAGGGCGAGCGCTGGGAGAAATCCGTCTACCGCTCGGTTGCAGCGTCACGCGCGGTCTGGCGGGTCGTTGCAATCGCGCTTGGCCTTTCTCTCATCGCCATGGTCGGTCTGTTGTGGGCAACGCTGCCGCTAAAGAGTTTTGACGTTGTGGTGCTCGAGGTCGACAAAACCACCGGCTATGTCGAGGCAAGCCGCCCGCTGTCGGAGGCGGGAGACCTCACGCAGAACGAGGCCGTGACGCGCGCCAACATCGTCCGTTTCATTCGCGCACGGGAGACCTACGATCCGAAAGGGTTGAGGGACAACTTCGATCTTGCATCGCTCTATTCGACCGGAAAGGCGGCACAGGATCTCGCCAATACCTTCTCCGGTTCCAACCCAGACAACCCTGTGAAGCTCTATGGGGCCAACGCCACGATCTCCGTTGCGATCAAGAGCATTATCTTCCTCAATGAACAGACGGCGGCGGTGCGGTTCTCGACGACCCGCACCGGCCAGACTGGATCACCTGCAACCGATCATTGGGTTGCCAACGTCCGCTTCAAGTACACTTCCGAACCGATGCGCAACGACTGGCGTTTCGACAATCCTCTCGGATTCCAGGTCACCGAATATCGCCGTGATCAGGAAACGGTCACCTCAACGGAGGACCCGCAGTGATTGCCGACAAGAGGAAGTTATTTATAACTGGCGCCCTCGTGCTCGCCCTCGGTTCGCCGTGGGCTCGAGCGGAAAGCGTGCCCCAGGCAGTAAAAGCAGACGCAAGGATCCGTACGGTACCCTTCCAGAAGGACAACATCATCTATCTCGCCGGCATGTTGGGCGTTTCGACGATGATCGTGTTCAACGATGACGAAAAGATCGCGACGGTCGCCATGGGCGACAGCGTCGCGTGGCAGGCAGTGCCTGACCAGTCGAGGCAATATCTGTTCATTAAGCCGTTGGAACCCAACGCCGTCACCAACATGAATGTTGTGACGTCGAAACGGGTCTACAATTTCATGCTGACGGGTGCCACGGCAGGCAATACCCGCAACGCTGTCATCAAGCTACGCTTCGCCTATCCAGATGACATAGCAAGCGCAAAACTCCTGGCAGAGGCGAAAGAAAACGCCGCTATGTCGAACATCAAGGCAGCGCTCGCCAACCCGACCGGTCTCAACTACGACTATGGCTACAAAGGCGCGCTCGACAATCGCCCGACCGTGATCTTCGACGACGGGCGCAAGACCTTCTTCCAGTTCTCCGGAGAGCTCCCCGCCTTCTTTGCGGTAAAATCCGACGGCCACGAGAGCCTGGTGAACTTTCGGCGCGAAGGCGACTACATCGTCATCGACAAGGTAGCAGACCAATGGACTTTGCGTAACGGCGATGTCGCCACCTGCGTTTTCAATCTCAGGAAGTCTGCGGGTCCACAACCCGTCGTCTCGGTTGCCGTCGACCATCGCGGAGGTGGCGATGCCCATTGATTTCGAGGAGGAAGCAAAGATCACCGAAACAGTGGCGCGGCCGACCCGAAACAAAGGCGGCAGGCTTGGACCGGTTCTGCTAGGGTCGGCTGCGCTCGCCATTCTTGGATATGCCGCTTATGTCTCTTTCGTCGAACGAAGGGCGCCGGCCTCGACCGAGACGCGGGAAGAGTTCAAGACCGCGAGCCGTTCCGCTCATCTGAACCTCGATCCCAAAGCGGTTCCCGTACCGGAAGACAATAGGCTGGTGATCACGCCGCCGGTCGTGGAGCCGGAGCAAAAGGTTGAACCCGTCGTTATCTCACCGCCACCGGTCGACGATGGTGCAGCTCGACGTGCTGCGGAAGAGGCAGATCGTGCTCGAAAGGCTGAAGAACTCCGGCTGGCCAGATTGCGGTCGAACATGCTGGTCGTTGACCAGACGCAACAGAGGGAGGCTTCGGACTCGCTCCTCGGCGCGAACTCATCGAAGGCAACAGCAGATGTCGGAGCGGCGGACGACGATCCGAACCGCAAATTCGTTGCCGCCGTGGGTGCGCAGGACGTCGAGACCGTCAAAGCGACCCGCAACGATCGGATCGATGCGCTAATCCCGCAGGGAACACTCATCCGCGGCGTTCTTGAAACCGCAATCCAATCCGATCTCCCAGGTATGGTCCGGGCGGTCATTTCGAACGACGTTTATTCCTTCGATGGACGCCGAGTCCTTTTGCCGAAAGGCACGATGTTGACCGGTGAATACAGGAGCGGGATCGCCCGAGGCCAGACCCGGGTCCTGATTGTCTGGACGCGCGCGCTGCGCTCCGACGGTACATCCGTTTCGCTTGGCTCCTACGGCACGGATGACCTTGGCCGCTCTGGTTTGTCGGGCTTCGTCGACAAGCACTATCTTGAGCGCTTCGGCGCGGCCGCAGTCCTTAGCCTCGTCGGCGGCGTCTCTTCCTTCATCGCCGGACTTAATACCGATGGCAGCAGCTCGACAACGTCCTCGTCATCATCAACAGCCTCCGACGCACAAAGCCAAGCACAACAAACCGTCTCCCAGACGATGGCCGAGATGGCGAACATTGCGTTGAAAGACTCGATCAATATCCCGCCGACCATCTTTGTCGATCAGGGGACCCAGATCGTCGTCTTCGTTCGCCGCGACCTCGATTTTTCCGCCCTTTATCCCGACCCCGTGAAGGAGGCCGTCAATGAGCTACGTCGAACCCAGCTGTCAGACAAACAGCACTGACGGAGCGTCTCTCTGGCAATCCCTTCCCATTTTCTTCCGACAGGTCGCGCAACCCATTCGCTTCTTATTGGAGGATCCAGCCGTCATCGAGATCATGTGCAACCGCCCCGGAGAAGTCTGGGTCGAGCGGACCGACCAGATAAGGATGGTCCGGCACGCGGTCGCAGCCCTCAACGAACGGGCGATCCGCAGCCTTGCGCAAATGATTGCGGGCTCCACCCAACAGAGTGTCAACGAGGAAACCCCGCTTCTTTCTGCCGCCATGCCACATGGCGAGCGGTTCCAGGCCGTGTTGGCGCCGGTTGCAGCAGCTGGCGGTGCCTTTGCGATCCGCAAGCAGGTGATCCGCGACATGAGCCTTGATGACTATGTTGCGCTCGGCGGCTTCGACGGCGTTCGCGTGTCGGGGCCGCCAAGAATTATGGACGCTCTTTCAGACCTTGATCGCGAGTTGGTCGATCGCCTCGTCGATCCGTCACCTGCGGCACGACGCGATTGGTTCCGGTTCGCCATTGAAAGTCGTATCACGATGCTGATTTCAGGCGGCACCTCTTCCGGCAAGACGACGTTTTTCAATGGACTCCTGAAGGATGTACCCGTCTGGGAGCGACTGATTTCTATTGAAGACACGCGCGAACTCAGGCCGCCGCAGCCGAACACACTTGCGCTGATCGCGTCCAAGGGCGGGCAGGGCAGGGCGAAGACCACCGTCCAGGATTGCCTCGAAGCTGCCCTCCGCCTGCGTCCGGATCGTATCTTCATGGGTGAGATCCGCGGAGCGGAAGCCTTCTCGTTTCTCCAGGCCGTCAATACCGGCCATCCCGGCTCCATGTCGACGCTTCACGCCGACAATCCCGTTGGCGCCTACGAGCGTCTGGCGATGGCAACCATGCAGGCAGGTCTCGGTCTTTCCAAGGCAGAGCTTCTCGAATTCGTCCGCTTTGTGGCGCCTGTCGTCGTGCAGATAAGCCGCGATCCCGTCACCTCGAAGCGTGGCGTTACCGAGATTTACTTCAACAAATGGTCGACGCCATGAAGCGGTACGAAAAGATCATTATGATCGCCGCAGGTCCGTTTCTGATCATGGCCGCCCTGTTTTTCGCGTGGTCCTTCAACTACGCGGCCGCTAGCTTCTTCTTCCTAAAGAGCACGGTCATGTGGAAGAGTTTTACCGGCGACGACGTGTTCATGCCGGCCAAGCAGGCCTGGGTCTATCTGGGAAATCCCAGGGTCGATAGTCTGATTGGGATGGCCGCGCTCGCGACGCTGGTCGAAGCGACAATCGCCGGCGCCGGCGCATTCCTCTTGATCATTCGTCCGTGGGAGGTCCGCCCGCCGCGCGATGGGTCACGTTTCGCGACGCTGAAGGATCTTGAAAAAAGCGGGCTGACCCAGGGCGAACCGGGCAAATCCATCCTTCTTGGGACCTTCGGAAACGGGAAGAAAGCGGTCGATATCCGCTATAGCGGTGACAGCCACTTCTTCGTCAATGGTCCCTCGCGATCCGGCAAGGGCCGTGGCTTCGTGATGACGAACCTGCTGGAATTTCAGGGTTCAGTCGTCGTTCTCGATGTGAAGTTGGAGAACTTTGCCCTGACCGGCGCGGCACGCCTCGCGATGGGGCAAAAGTGTTTCGTCTTCGCGCCCGGCTCCCAGAAATCGCACCGCTGGAACCCGCTGGATTTCGTACGGGACTGGCCGGAACGGT
This sequence comes from Rhizobiaceae bacterium, assembly GCA_028865845.1. Lineage (GTDB taxonomy): Bacteria > Pseudomonadota > Alphaproteobacteria > Rhizobiales > Rhizobiaceae > Rhizobium. The sequence goes on along the minus strand of JAGWJK010000126.1, from coordinate 425 downwards.
CGACCGACCTCATCAATCTCGCCACCACGCTCCTGCCGATCGGCGAGAAGGAGGAGGGCTACTGGAAGCAAACGGCGCGCGGGCTGATGGCTTCCCTGATCGGCTATGTGCTCGAATCCAAAACGATGGAGGGTCGGCGGAGTCTGCGCTCGGTGCTGAGGCTATTTTCGACGGGAACGCGGTTTTCGGAGGTGCTCGAGGCAATCATCACGGGCGAACCCGAGCTGAACGACTTCATTCTCGCTGGCTTCCGGCAGCATCTTGGACGCGACGAGGAGCAACGGCCATCTTTTGAGGGACATATCGTCACCGTGCTCGCTCCCTTCAACAATCTGCTGATGGCTGAGGCTTGTTCTGCAAGCGATTTCGATATTCACGATCTCAGGCGCAAGCCGTTTTCTCTGTTCATCGCCAGTCCCGTATCG
>JAGWJK010000125.1 GCA_028865845.1 Rhizobiaceae bacterium | reverse complement strand
TGCTGGCAAGGCTGCGACGGCACCAGGCCGAAAGCGCTGCCGAGACGCGCCACCTCGAGCCGTGAAATCTCGAATGGCGCGATCGTGCCGGAAAAGCGCATGAGATCGCGCAGCAGGCCCGCCTCCGACATACCTTCCGCCAAGCGGAACGGCGCTTTCAACGTGCCGTTGAAACCGTAACGCCTCGGCACGGCCGTATGGAAGGCGATTTCGTGAATACCCAGGCCGCGTACCGCGGGAGGATCGACCATCTCGCCGGAATAGACATTGCGACCGAGCCAGTTTGCGGCCACGAGCGTCAGCGGATCGCTCGCGGACGGCGTGAAGCAAATGGCGTAGCGCATGAAACCTTCCTCCAGAGGCGGCAAATCAACGAATCCAGCTCGTCGCTGTTGGCTACGGGATAGGTGATTTGCGTGACAGATTAACGACCTTGGAGGGGCCTATATTCACATTTTATTCGATGCTACATTAATATGGTTAGTCAAACTAAAGTCTTTCGGCAGCGCCAATACCGGTTCGATCCCGATCGCATCCCGAACGGCCGCCTCGCCCAGACGGTGGGCGAGCCCGAAACTGACCTTGAAACCACCGGTTAGTGCTATCAGCGATGGATGATCCGGATGGGGCCCCACCATCGGATCGCGATCGATCGCTTTCGGCCGCAAACCGGCCCAGCGCTCGACGACCTCGGCATCGGCAAGCGCCGGTACGAGAGTGCGTGCGGCGACAAGCAACGTCTCGAGCTGATGATCGGTCGAGAATGGATCATCGAAGCTGTTCTCGCTGGTGCTGCCCACCGCTACCTGCCCGCCCTCATGCGGCACGATGTAGAGCCCGTCGCGGAAGATCACCGGCAGGCCGGCATCGATATCCGCCTTCAAAAGTGCCGCCTGTCCCTTGACCGGTTGGCCGAGCGGAGAAGCAAGATCCTGCGTCAACCCGTCCAGCATTGGAAAGGACCGATGACCGGCAGACAGGATGCACCGGCTGAAGCGGATATCGCCCCGGCTGCTGCGAGCGCGACCGGAATCCGGCTCTATCCGTTCGATTTCCACCTCTTCCGCCAGACGTACGTGCCGCGCTTTGCGAAGAAAAGCGGTAAGAACGTCAACCAGCGCGCGCGGCGCAACCCGGGCGGCAAGCGTGTCATGCACGAAACCGCTCATGCCCGCGTCCGGATCGATCCAGCTGTCCACCGGCGGCGCATCCAGCACATGCCAATGGAAATGCCGTTCGCCATGGTGCCAGTGCCTTTCGGCGTCCTCCGAGTGGCCAAGCGCAATCTTGCGCAGGTGCGGCTTCGGCAGCGGGATCAGGCGGGTGGAACGGCGATAGCCGGCCGGCAATCCCGTCGCCTCTTCCAGCGCCGCTATTTCGTCCTCCAGGACGACAAGCGCTTCGAGCTGGAACTGCTTCTTGCCTCCCCAGCGATCCGGCATGTGCGGCATCAATGCGCCGAGCACGCCGCCGCTTGCGCCCCGACCAAATCGTCCGGCATCGACAAGCATCGTATCGACGCCCAGCCGCTCCGCATGCACCGCCGCCCAAAGGCCCATGATGCCGCCGCCGACGATCAGCAGTTCGGTCGATGATTGACCGGCGAGGCTCGGAGGATTATCGGCTCTTTCCATGACAGATCCAGTTTCCGATCAGACGCAGGCGATCAACGCCGATGGAACGCGCCAGGTACTTGAATGGCGCGACGGCGATATGCCCTATTCGACCGCCTTTGGCGATCATTTTTATTGCCAGACCGATGGGCGGCTGGAATGCGGCCATGTCTTCCTAGCCGGCAATGGGCTGCCGGAACGCTGGCGCGACCGCAGCGAATTCCTCATCGGCGAACTCGGCTTCGGCACCGGATTGAATTTCTGCGAGACCTGGCGGCAGTGGCAGCAGCATCGCCAACCGGGCGCCCGTTTGCATTTCCTGTCGTTCGAGCTTTATCCCATGCGCCGGGAGGAAATCGACCGCGCCTTGTCGCGCTGGCCGGAGATCGATAAAGAGCGGCAAACGCTGGTAGCCGCGTGGCCGGAGACACCACATGATATCGTATCGCTCACGCTCGACGGCCAGACGCGCCTCACCGTCGTCTGCGGTCCGGCGTTTGAAGGCGTCACTGCCGCCGCGTTCGGGTTCGACGCCTGGTACCTCGACGGCTTTGCGCCTTCTAGAAACGGCGATATGTGGTCGCCGGAACTGATGTCGCGCCTTCAAGAAAAAACCGTATCCGGCGGCACGTTCGCCACCTATGCCGCGGCCGGCTTCGTGCGCCGCAATCTGCAGGCCGCAGGCTTTGCTGTGGAACGCCGCAAGGGGTTTGCCGGAAAGCGGGAAATGCTCTGCGGCGTTAAACAGGCTTAACGCTTCGAACGTTCCGTCTGGAGGGCCGCGTCGCCGAGCCAGCGGCGCGCCTTGGCTTCAAGCAATTCTGGGCTGATGGGTTTCGACATGTAATCGTCCATGCCCGCTGCAAGGCACATCTCGCGGTCGACGTCGAGCGCATGCGCCGTGACCCCGACGATCGGCACATGCCAGCCTTGGCCAGCCTCGGCCTCCATCTGCCGGATGACGCGCGTGGCCTGATGGCCGTTCATGATCGGCATGGATACGTCCATCATGATCAGGGACGGGCGCAACTGCCGCCATGCCTCCACCGCCTCCTGCCCATTCTGGACGACGAGGAAACGCAAGCCGGTGACCTGCAGGATCTGCGTAAAGACGATCTGATTGACCTCGTTGTCCTCGGCAACGAGGATGTCGATCGCGGCGCTTGAGGTCGTCGGCAGCGTCCGCTCGACCGCCTCGATCGCCGCTGCCGCTGCGGCCACGATCGGCGATTGCGACGGCGCGATCGTCTCGTCGCCGCTCATGCGTTGCAAGCGGGCCGTGCGCACGACGTCGATTATCGTGTTGCGAAGCACGTGCGATCGCGTCGGCTTCATCAGATGCGCCTGGCCGTCGAGCGCTGCGAACTCATGATCGCCCGCAACATCCATCGACGTCAGGAAGATCAGCGACACGCCTTCGAAGCGAGCGTCGCTGCGAATGGCACGGGCGACTTCGGCGCCGTTCATACCAGGCATGTGATAGTCGAGAATCACCGCATCGACAGGCACGCCCATGTCGAAGGCGGCGCGAAGAATGGTCAGCGCCATCTCGCCATTTTCAGCCGCATAGCCGTCGAAACCCCATTGCTGAAGCTGCTCGGTCAATATCCGCCGGTTGATCTCGTTGTCGTCAACGACGAGAATGCCGGCACCCTTGACGTTGACCGGCACCGGCCGCGGTTCGTTGCGCGCGGTAGCCGGCGGCACCGGCAGATGCACGGTCAAGACCGAACCCTTGCCCCACTCGCTCTCGACCTCCAGATAGCCGCCGAAGAGATCGACGAGGCCGGCGGTGATTGCAAGGCCGAGACCGGTGCCTTCGTGACGGCGCGTCGAGGACGAATCGACCTGCGAGAATTTCTCGAAAATGGAATCCAGCTTCTCTTCGGAAATGCCGATGCCGGTGTCTTCGACCTTCAGCGTCAGCATCACTTCGTGGTCGTTGATCGGATTGCTTTCCATTTCGACCAGAACATGGCCGTGCTCGGTGAATTTCACCGCGTTGCCGACGAGATTGGTGATGATCTGGCGGAAGCGGCCGGCGTCACCGAGCACCATGGCCGGCACACCGGGCGCCATGCGCACCAGAAGCTCGATATCCTTTTCCGCCGCCGGTGAAGACAAGAGCGTCGCGACGTCCTCCACCGCTTCGGCGGGGTCGAAGGCAGCCTTGCGCAGGCGCATCTGCCCGGCATCGATCTTCGAAAAGTCGAGGATATCGTTGATGATCGTCAGAAGCGCATTGCCCGATTTGACGATGATGTCGACGAAGGTCTTCTGCCGCGCATCGAGATCCGTCTTGGCGAGCAGCTCGGCCATGCCGAGGACGCCGTTCATCGGCGTGCGGATTTCGTGGCTCATATTCGCGAGGAATTCGGATTTCGCCCGATCAGCCGCCTCGCTGCGCGCCAGCAGCTGCTGCAGCTCCGCCTCGCGCTCCTTCATGTCGGTGACATCGGTCAGGACGACCGTCCAGCGACGGCTTTCGCTGATCGTCGCCTCGATCTGCATCCAGCGGTCGCCGTCCACCTGGAAAATCGCGGAGATCGGCTTGCCCTCTGCCATGCTCTCCCGCCAGGCCAGGCGCAATCCTTCCGAATCCTCGCCGAAATCGCCGCGGGCGGCACAATGATCGAAGATCGCCGACCAATGCTTACCCGTTTCGAGATACTCCGCGGGAACGCGCAGCATGTCGGCCATCGCGTCGTTCGCCAGCATGATGATGCCGTCATTCACGATCAGCAGCCCTTGCGACATGGCGTGCATCGCATCCGTCATCAGCTCGCCGAGATGTTCCAGCGCCTGGCGCGCCTCGGAGATTTCGCGGGCCTGACGGCGAACCGATGAAATATCCGCATAGGCGACCAACGTACGGCCGTTGGATATACGCCGCGCATCCATGATGACGGATTTGCCGTCGGCGAAATTCATCTCGGTCTGAAGATGCAGTCCGGCATTGCGGAACGTTTGCAGACGCGCCTGGTAGATCTCGTCGATGCTGCCGGCATCGGCATCATAACGTCCGAGTTCGAAGTGCTTGGCGACAAGATCGCGATAGGGCCGGCCTTCGAAACGCTCCTCGCGCGGAAACTCCCAGATTTCGTAGAAGGCGTCGTTCGTATATTCGACGTTGTAGTCGGCATCCTGGATCATCACGCCGATCGGCATCGAGCGCAGGGTATTTTCCAGATCCTGATGCAGCGTCTCGGCGCGCGCCTGTGCCTCGATGAGCTCGGTCTGACGCTGCTTCAGCACGGAAATATCGGTCATCGAACCGACGGCGTAACGCTTGCCGTCCGAGGTGACGACGCGGTTCACGCGCGTCATGATCGGATGCGTGACATTTGCCCGGTCGACGACCTGACCCTCGAATTCGAACCCGCGTCCCTCGTTGAGCACCAGCTCGTTTTCGGCAAAGAAATCGTCCGCACCGACCGCAAACATTTCATGCTCGGTCTTGCCCAGCACTTCCGTGCGGCTGAAACCGGTCAAGGCCGCGTAGGCGCCGTTGGAATAGATCAGCCGATGATCGCCATCGCGCACGAAAGCAGCGACCGGCAGATCTTCAAGAATCGTGCGGTAAAGCCCGATCTCGTCGATGGTACCACCGAAGACGGCGCTGCTGAACGATTCGAAAGGCGCGTCGGACGATTTTGCCGGAACGTCGAGAAACAGGCCGAAGACGTAAAGGCTGTTTTCCGAGGGCGAGAAACTCTCGATCTGCACCCGCGAGCGATCGTGACCGGTCGGATCGAAACAGAGCGCCAGCTCTTCCGATCCGAAGACGAGCGCCCGGCGCTCCTTGTCCTCGCGATCGACCTCTTCGCCGCTGTCGAAGAGATCGCGGCTGCGATTGCCGATGAAATCGGAAATGTCCCGGCGGAAAAACTGCGCATAGGCTTCGTTGACGGCGACATAGCGCAGATCGCTATTCTTGACGTAGGCGGGCTGATCCAGATCGGCGATCCGGCGGCAGGCCATCTCCAGCAATTCCCCGTCCGAGCTCAACAGCGCCCCTCTTTCGCAACACTACCACTCAGCGTGTTAACGCATTTATCACAAACCGCTTTAACAAGCTCTTAACCATATCACCAATCGATTAGACGTCGCTTTCCAGCCAATGACTATCCCATAACGGTCATCGGCAGGTCGCAAACAACGGCAGCATCCAACGCGAAACTCTGCCAAGAATCGAACGCATACAATGGTGGAGCGAGAACAATGAGCGACGATAATAACCTGGCCTTGCACGAGACTGACACCGCTGCACTTCCAGTCGAGCGCCGTCGTCGGACAGGCGGTCGCGGAGCGGAACGCAGCCGCAGGTCAAGCGGCGCCAAATATATGAATCTCGTCAACAATCTCGCTCGCACCGAGCTGCTTTCGCCCGAAACGCTCGATGATATTCACGAGGCCTCTCTGACCATTCTCGAAGAGATCGGCATGGACATCATCCTGCCGGAGGCGCGCGACCGGATGAAGGCGGCGGGCGCGCACGTAACGCCGGGCACCGAGCGCGTCCGCTTCGATCGCGGCATGATCATGGAATTGATTGCCTCGGTGCCGTCCACATTCACGCTCCATGCCCGCAATCCGATGCGCAATGTCGAGATCGGCGGCAAGAATCTCGTCTTTGCCCAGGTCGCTTCCGCACCCTTCGTCGCCGACCGCGAAGGCGGCAGGCGCGCCGGCAATCAGGAGGATTTTCGCAAGCTGATCAAGCTCGCCCAGTCCTATGACGTCATCCACATGACCGGCGGCTATCCGGTCGAACCCATCGACATCCACGCATCCGTCCGGCATCTCGACTGCCTGTCCGACATCGTCAAGCTGACCGACAAGGCCTTCCATTGCTATTCGCTCGGCAAGCAGCGCAATGTCGACGCCATCGAGATCGCGCGCATCGGGCGCGGCATCAGCATGGAGCAGATGGAGCGCGAACCCTCGCTTTTCACCATCATCAATTCCTCCTCGCCGCTGCGGCTCGATGGGCCGATGCTGCAGGGGATCATCGAGATGTCGTCGCGCAATCAGGTCGTGGTGCTGACGCCGTTCACGCTGGCGGGCGCAATGGCGCCGGTAACGATCGCCGGAGCCGTGGTCCAACAGAATGCCGAGGCTCTTTGCGGCATCGCCTTCAGCCAATTGGTGCGCAAGGGCGCACCGGTCATGTATGGCGGCTTCACCTCCAATGTCGACATGAAGACCGGCGCGCCGGCCTTCGGAACGCCCGAATACATGAAGGCCGTCATTGTCGGCGGCCAGCTCGCGCGCCGCTACGGCATTCCCTACCGCACCTCCAATACCAATGCCTCAAACACGATCGATGCCCAGGCAGCCTATGAATCGGCTCTGTCGCTCTGGGCGCTGACGCAGGGCGGCGGCAATTTCGTCCTCCATGCCGCTGGCTGGAGCGAGGGCGGCCTGACCGCCTCCTTCGAGAAGTTCATTCTCGATGTCGACATGCTGCAGATGGTCGCCGAATTCCTGACGCCGCTGGATGTCAGCCAGGACGCGTTGGCGCTCGATGCCGTTCGCGACGTTGGCCCCGGCGGTCATTATTTCGGCACGCCGCATACCCTCGCCCGCTACGAAAACGCCTTCTATTCACCGATCCTTTCGGACTGGCGGAATTTCGAAACCTGGACCGAGGCCGGACGGCCGACGACCTATGATCACGCCAACCGCGTTTTCAAGGAAACGCTCGCCCGTTACGAGCGCCCGCCGCTCGATCCGGCGATCGAGGAGGAGCTTGACGCCTTCGTGGCGAAGCGCAAGGCCGAGGGTGGCGTCCCGACTGATTTCTAGAGCGAAATAAGATAGTTCTATCAAGGTATTATGAACAAAATTTAATGTGACTGGAGGCTTTTCCAGTCACGACATCGCCTAGATTCCTACCCAGTTTAGACCTCGGCTTCCGTTGGGGCCTTTGTTTCGGGAAAGGAATTTTGATGTCCATGTTTCGTACTGCAATCACGGCGGGGTTGGTGGCGTTGACCCTTGGCAGTGCCGCCGTCGCGACCACCACTTCGGCCAGCGCTGGCGAGCGCGGCGCTTTCTTCGGCGGCCTCGCTGCCGGCGTCGTCGGTGGCGCGATTGCCGCCGAGGCCGTCCGCCCAGCCTACCCCGCCTATTATGGTCCGGCCTATTACCGCCCCGCTTACGAGCCGATCTACTGGCGCCCGCATCATTACTGCACCTGGGCCTGGCATCGTGATCGCTGGGGCCATCCGCACCGCGTGGAAGTCTGCCGCTGAGACGCAACCAGCCTCCTTGCGCCGACAAGGCGGCAACGATGGCCATTTCAACAAGGCCGCCGGATTTCCGGCGGCTTTTTTATTGCGACTGCGAAGACAAGGATGTGCCCGCCCCTTGACTTTAACGGCAAATAAGACCAAATGCGTCTCAGCTTTCACCTTTCGGCCGCCGCGTGAGCGTGCCATGCGGGACAAGACGTACGCAAGAGAAGGACAAAAGCGCTTTTGAAATAAGACCGGACCCAAGACGGTCGGATGCGCTGGAAAGCTTTGTCCAACTTACAAGTTCCCACTTCACGCGGGGTTCTTGACGCCAGAGATAGACCGGGCCGCATGGTGCGTTCCGGCCGATACGCTTTGGCGCCCCGAAAGGTATTGAATTGACCGATTTTCACTCGCTTGGACTTTCCAAGCAGATCGTCGACACGCTGTCGCAGAACAACTTCGCGACGCCGACGCCGATCCAGGAACAGGCTATCCCGATCGTTCTCGAGGGCCGCGACCTCATCGGCCTCGCCCAGACCGGCACCGGCAAGACCGCCGCTTTTGGCCTGCCGATCATCGAACGGCTGTTGAAGGATGGCCGACGCCCCGACAATCGCACCGTCCGCACGCTGATCCTTGCACCGACCCGCGAACTGGTGAACCAGATCGCAGAAAACCTGAAGTTGTTCGTCCGCAAGACACCGCTTCGCATCAACGTCGTCGTCGGCGGCGCTTCGATCAACAAGCAGCAGCTCCAGCTCGAACGCGGCAGCGACATTCTCGTTGCCACGCCCGGCCGTCTCCTCGATCTCATCAGCCGCCGCGCCCTGTCGCTTGGACAGGTCAGCTACCTCGTCCTCGACGAAGCCGACCAGATGCTCGATCTCGGCTTCATCCATGACCTGCGCAAGATCTCCAAGCTCTTGCCGATCAAGCGCCAGACCATGCTGTTCTCGGCAACCATGCCGAAGACCATTGCCGATCTTGCCGCCGAGTACCTGACCAACCCGGTCAAGGTCGAAGTCTCGCCTCCGGGCAAGGCGGCC